>JAIOZF010000044.1 GCA_021740745.1 Crocinitomicaceae bacterium
TTGAATGATTTGAATGATTTGAATGATTTGAATGATTTGAATGATTTGAATGATTTGAATTTAAACTTCAAATTTTGAAATTATCAAATCTTTGAATCATATTCTCTTTTCAATCAAATCAACGATACAATCAATAAAACGAGGATGATCATTTGAACTTGGCACCAATTGTACTTTTTCGCCACCGTGCTCTTCGAAAATCTCCTGATACTCAGATCCAATTTCAACGATCGTTTCTAGACAATCAGCCACAAACGCTGGACTAAAAACCAATAAATTTTTAGCACCTTTCTCTCCCCATTCTGCAACTACTTTATCAGAAAAAGGAGTTAACCATTTTTTATCCAAACGCGATTGAAAACAAACAGTATAATCTGATTCCTTCAATCCTAATTTTTCAGCAATTAATCGCGTGGTGGCATAGCTCGTTGCCTTATAGCAAAATTTATTCTTTTCGTTGACTTCCAGTTCGCAAGGCTGTTCAGTGCATAAATCAGTTCCCTCATACACTTTATCTACTTGTCTTTCAGGTAAACCGTGGTATGAAAACAATACGTGATCGTAATGTTTAAAGTCAAATTGCTTCGCTCTATCTACAATTGAATCAATGTATCCTGCATGGTTCCAAAACTGACTAACAATTTTCACTTCAGGAATAACCCACCATTTACGGATGATATCCATTGCTTTTTCAATAGCTGAACCACTTGAGGCAGATGCATATTGAGGGAATAATGGAATAATTATTAATTGTTCATAATTTGCTAATCGCATTCGCTCCAAAACACTATCCATAGAAGGATTCTGGTAACGCATTGCCATTTCAATCTTCACATCACTTGCATTGAATCTTTCTTGTACCAAATGAACAACACTTTCTGTATGCGTCTTCAGCGGGGAAATGCCATTTCCGAATTCCCAAAGCTCTTTGTAAATCTTAGCCGATTTTGGTGCTCTAAATGGAACAATAATTCCGTTAACCAATAATTTTCTCGGTAACCAAGGAATATCAATGACACGACGGTCATTTAAAAATTCACTCAAATAACGACGGACATCAGAAGTGGAAGGACTATCTGGAGTTCCTAATTGCAATAAAAGTACACCTGTTTTCATATTATTATGTTCTTCAATTCATTGTTATAGTATGCTTCAATTTTTTAAAATAATTTCTGTTGCCAATTCTCTGCTTGTTCAGGTTGAATTAATTTCAATTTTAGCAGATATTGAATTGTTTTGTCAAATGCCAAAGGATCTTCAATTCCATTGTAATTCCAATCCGTTTCAATTAGCCAGTTTTCCACTTGACCTAAGCGCAAATTATAACGCCAAGAAATCACCTCAACTGTATTTTCACTTTTCTTAACTTCAAGTGCCTTCTCATTTACAACTCGGCACATTTCCTTCAGCAATGCAGGATTTTCATTTAATACTTCCTCACGAACGGCAATCACAAAACAAGGCCAAGGTGTTACTACTTCATCAATATATCGGCATTTTCCTTGCTCTGTATATGGAAATGTGGTATACTTTTCCCACAAAAACGCTTGCGCTTCATTGTGCTCTAAAGCCCAAAGTCCACCATATATGTCACCAACGACATTAAACTTCAATGCATTCGTATCCCAGCCTTCTTGACTTGCTTTCACATACGTCATTAAATGTGAACCTGATCCTTCTCTCGAAATTGCGAAAGTTTGATTTTTCAATTCATCTACTGTCTTAAAATCTGATTTAAACGGCACGTGTATTCCCCAATGTAAAGGGCTTACAACATAAATTTGAATGATTTTTGCATTCAGGCCTTCTAAAATCGACTTGGTTATACCTTCGGTTAAAAGAACCGCGATATCTAAAGCTCCCGTTTGCAGTCCACGTATCATTTGTCCTGTACCGCCGCCCATATCGCTCCAGTGTAAATCCAATCCGATTTCACGGAAACGACCTTCCTCAATTGCTAATCGCCAAGGCAAATTAAAATGTTCTGGTACTCCACCAATTTTTAATCCCTTCATAATTATAGTTTTCCTTCTACAAATTGCATGTCATACAACTTTTTATAATAGCCATTTTGTTGAAGCAATTCTGAATGAGTACCGTATTCTTTAATTTCACCTTGGTCTAATACAACAATTTTATCTGCTTTTTGAATTGTTGAAAGTCTATGCGCAATGACAATTGATGTGCGACCTTCAGTCAATCTATCCGTTGCATTTTGAATCAATTCTTCAGATTCATTGTCAATGCTCGAAGTTGCTTCATCTAAAATCAAGATACTTGGATTGTAAACATAAGCACGGATGAACGCTAAAAGTTGTCGTTGTCCAACAGATAAAACACCCCCCCTCTCACCTACTTCATAATCGTAACCATTCGGAAGTCGACTAATAAAATCATGCACACCAACTTCTTTGGCAGCTTGAATAACTTGCTCTCGCGTAATTGATTCATCTCCAAGTGTTATGTTATTATGTATCGTATCTGAAAACAGAAATACATCTTGAAGTACTATCGCAATATTTCTTCTCAAATACGCCAAATCAATTTCTTTGATATTGATATCGCCAATATATATATCACCCTTTTGATATTCATAAAAACGCCCAAGCAAATTAACGATAGTAGATTTACCTGCTCCAGTTGCGCCAACGAAAGCAACAGTTGTTCCTTGTTCAATAACTAAATCTATATCTTTCAATATATATTCGGGTTCGTTATAAGCGAAAGAAACATGATCAAACTTGATGCGACGGTCAAAAGCTACATTCGTCAAATTACCCGTATCCTGAATATTCTCCTCTAAATCCAACACTTCAAAAACTCGTTCAGACCTTACCATTCCTCGCTGCAAAATATTGAACTTATCAGCCATTTGCCGAATTGGACGATACAATTGATAAATCCATAATGTAAAAGCGATAATTTCACCATACATCTGTTTGATTTCAAGTTGCGATTTACCATCCACTTTTAAAGCTCCCCAGACCAACAACAAAGCAATTGACATTGAACTCAGCATTTCAACCACAGGGAAAAAAATTGAATTCGCCCAAACTGCATTGATATGCGCCTGACGATGACCGCTATTGATTTCCTCAAAGCTTGCGTATTCTTGCTTCTCGCGATTGAACATTTGAACGATAGCCATTCCTGTGATTCGCTCTTGTACAAACGTATTCAATTTTGTGACTTGTGTTCGTTCCAATTGAAACGATTTACGCATCGCACGGGCAAATATCCTTGTCGCGAAAAGCAACAATGGAATTGGAACAAGCGTCATCAAGGACAATTCCCAATTGGTATAAAACATGAGAATCAAGACGACTAATAATGAAAGCACATCGCCGGCGATATCCATTAATCCTGCCGAGAAAACTTCCGTAATTGCCTCTAAATCGGAGACAACACGGGTCACCAATGCCCCAATTGGCGTCTTATCAAAATAACGCATTCTAAAACTTAGAATATGTCCAACCAATTTTTGACGAATATCTTTTATGATCGATTGAGCTAATAAATTTGACAAATAGGAGCCGCAAAATTGCAAAACAGCTTCAATTACAAGCATAGCAATGATAATTGAAGTCCAAAAAAGTAATGCGGATGCATTCTTGTCCTTAACGATGTAATTTGTGACCATATTCCCAATAATCATTGGGCGTGCTGGACCTAACATTGCTAATAGGATTGTACACAAAACAGCCAAAACGAACAAGCTTCTATAAGGTCGTGCATAGGATATAAGACGCTTAAAGATGGATCGATTTATTCTTGTTTTTTCTGACATGTGTGCAAATTTACCCAATTTTAAGTGAAGAGGTATTCATTGAATCTTACTTTTTACGTTTAATTACAATTGGAGTGAAGCTTTGTTTTCATTTTTGCAGTACTTTTATGCCAAAGCCTCAAAACATGGTACACAACTTATCCAAAACCAATTCAATTTTCAGCACTTTTTTGGGTGAAATTAGAGATGCCGAGATTCAAAAGGATGCTATGCGTTTCCGTAAAAACATGGAACGTGTTTCAGAAATTCTTGCGTATGAATTATCTAAGCATTTAGAATACACGAACAAACAAGTTGTTACTCCTCTTGGGGAAGCAAATGTTAATGTATTGAAATCGCAACCTGTACTTGCTACTATTTTAAGAGCTGGTCTGGCAATGCATCAAGGTTTATTGAATTATTTCGACCAGGCGGACAGTGCGTTTGTTTCTGCGTACAGAAAACATACGACATTAGAAGATTTTGACATTCATGTTGAATATTTAGCTTCACCAGCTTTAGACAATAGAGTATTAATCATCAGCGACCCAATGCTAGCGACGGGAAGTTCAATGGTAATGGTATATAAAGCCTTATTAAAGCAAGGCAAACCAGCTAAAGTGATTATCGTTTCTGCGATAGCAACTCCAGTGGCTTTAGAATATGTAAAACGTCATTTACCTGATACAACAGAATATTGGATTGGTGCAATTGACGATGAATTAACAGCACAATCATACATTGTTCCTGGTCTAGGTGATGCAGGTGACTTGGCTTTTGGCGTTAAATGTTAATTCTATAAAATGGCGTGGGGATATCTAACAACCGTTTTCTTTTTAGCAACCGTAAAATTCATGTTTGCACCGGCAGCTGGCCGCACATTTGACTTACCATTTTGGGAAACCTTCATGGCTTGTTTTGCAGGTGGAACATTTGGCGCATTCGTTTTTTACTTTTCAAGTGAATTAATCATAAAATATTCGCACAAGAAAAAGGTTGAAAAGCACGAAGCATTGGAAAGACAAGGAATTGCAATAATAGAAAAAAAGAAATTTACGAAAACAAACCGTTTTATTATTCGAGTGAAACGATCTCTTGGAATTTATGGAATTTGCTTTTGGGCACCCTTCTTCTTATCTGTTCCCGTGGGTAGTATCATCGTTGCTAAATTCTATGGAAAACTCAAAAAGACTTTTCCACTCATCATCTTGGGAATGGGCATTAATGCGATGATTACAACGCTAATTGCGTATATTTTCTGATATGAATCAACGTCATTTATTTTTTGATTTAGATCGAACACTGTGGGATTTTGAAAAGAATTCTGAAATTGCTTTACATCACTTATTTCAAGAATTGAATTTGATTGACCACATTCCAAGATTCACCGTTTTCCATAGTCTCTATAAGAAGAAAAATGCAGAGTTGTGGAAGCTTTATGGAGCGGGTAAAATAAAAAAAGAAGAGTTAAGAACACTTCGTTTTTCAGCAACATTGGAAGTATTTGGTTTGCGGGACCAACAAATAATTGATCACTTTAGCGATGGTTATGTTGAGCTATCTCCAAAACAAACGGCACTTTTTCCCGAAGCATTAGAAACATTGAAATTATTGCAAGAAAAGGGATATCCGATGCACATAATAACCAATGGTTTCAAAGAAGTTCAATACATCAAATTGGAAAACTCAGGTTTGGCGCCATTTTTTGACATCGTGGTTTGTTCAGAAGACGTTGGTAAAAACAAACCCGCACCAGACATCTTTCATCATGCTCTGGAAAGAGCGGGAGCAAAAGCGACTAATTCAATTATGATTGGTGATGATTATGCCGTTGATATCATTGGAGCTTACAATGCTGGCATGCAAGGAATACTTTTTGACCCAGAAGACAAATGTATCATTCGTTCCGGTGATCACAAAATTCAACATCTGAATGAAATTCCCGAAAAATTAGCGTGGATAGACTAATTTAAACTTCACTTACTCGGCGCAATTTTAGTTTTACGGGTTTCTTTTTTCCTTCGTATTCAATCGTGATACTCAATTTATCTTTGTTGAAAAAACCAAACGAATATTTAATGGCGTTTGGACCATCAGCGTCTAGATTTTCAAAAAACATCTTTCGTTTTCCTCCAATAAACTTATGCTCAATAACTTTAAGACCTTGTTGTGTTTGTTGGTGTGTGATTAATGTATAAAATAAGTGATTCTTTGTTTTTGAAATTCTCAAATCCTCCACCTTAACTGTGTCATTCAATTTCGAAGTTCGGTAACCTGATCCAACTAATTCTTCTCCTACCATTTCCCAAATTTCGAAACCGCTGCCACCATCATATTTCCAAATTCCTGGTAAATTCAATGCTTTACCGGTAATCTGTGCGGATACGTTTACATAACTTCCACAAATGAAGAATAGAATTATTGCTGATAAGCGCATTTTAGCTGAATTATAATTATTAACCTCTTAACTCTTGGCGCGTTTTTTCATACAACACCATTCCAACAGCTACTCCAACATTCAATGATGCAATTTCTCCAATCATTGGAATTGCAGATTTAATATCTGCCAAATTCAACAAATCGGATGTAATACCATCCTCTTCCGATCCAAAGATCACTGCAACTGAACCACGTAGATTTGTTTCATACAAAGGAACTTTCGATTTCTCTGTACAAGCAACAACGCGCATTCCTAGTTGCTGCAAATAAAACAATGAATTTTTCAAATCATCCGTTTTACAAACTGGTATTCTATTCAATGCTCCTGCAGAAGTTTTTACAGCATCTGGTGTTACTGAAGCAGAACCTTTTGACGGAATTAGAATTGCATCAACACCTTGACATTCCGCTGTCCTAGCTATACCACCAAAATTACGAACATCCGTGATTCTATCTAAAACCAAAATACATGGTTTTTCACCTTTCTCGATTAACTCTTCAACCAACGTTTCAATATTACCATATGTAATTGGTGAAATGTAAGCAATAACACCTTGGTGATTTCCATCTGTAACAGCATCCAACTTCTGAACTGGAACAAATTGCAAGGGATAATTCTTTCCTTTCAATGCATCTTTCAACTCATTGAAAAGTTCCTTATTCATTCCTTTTTGAATAAGGATTTTATTAATATCTCTATCCGCTTTAATTGCTTCTATGACTGCTCTAACTCCGAAAATTACATCTTCAGGGGTTTTCTTAACACGTTCGTATCGTTGTTCCATTAGTTCAATAAAAAAGTAAATTCAATCTCAACATTTTCAGAAACCGTTTTTGCGACTGGACAAGCCTTTCCTGCTCTAACAACTTTCTCGAATTCTTCATTGGTCCAACCATTATTCGAAAGATCCATTTCAATAACAATTTTACCGATTCTTCTCGGTGCTGATTCCATCATCTTGGTTACACTAGCTTTCGCATGTTCAAATTTGATTTCATGCTGTGCACAAAAAATACCCATTATCGTTATCATACAAGAAGCATAGGATGTCGCGACTAAATCAGTTGGAGAAAATGCTTCTCCCTTACCATTGTTATCTATTGGTGCGTCGGTCAAAACAATTGTCCCGGATTGAAGATGTGTGCACTTCGTTCTTAAATTACCCAGATATTCAACTTCTGAAGTTATCATAGAATTTTGTTGAAATATTGTAAATTTGTATCTCTAAAATGCCAAGTGCATTAAGATTGTGTAAAAATAGACTTTTTATTCCACTCATCATAGCAGAAACAATTCTTGATAAAGTGTGTTTTAGCATTGTGTGGCAATTAACGACGGATAATAAACGAAGATAATGAGTGAAATCATCGATAATAATCAAGCAGATAATCGAATAAAAAAACCCAAATGGTTGCGGGTGAAGCTGCCTACTGGTGAAAATTTTAAAAAGGTTAGGTCTTTAGTAGATGAGCATAAACTTCATACTATTTGCGAAAGTGGTAGTTGTCCAAACATGGGTGAATGTTGGGGAGAAGGAACAGCAACCTTTATGATTTTGGGAAATATTTGTACGCGTTCTTGCGGTTTTTGCGCGGTTAAAACAGGTCGACCAGAAGATGTCGATGTTTACGAACCAGGTAAAGTCGCGAACAGTGTGAAGATCATGGGGATCAAACATGCTGTAATTACATCTGTAGACAGAGACGACTTAAAAGATGGTGGTTCTGAAATATGGGTACAAACTGTTAAAGCGATTCGTCACCAATCACCTGGAACAACAATGGAAACCTTGATACCAGATTTTGCAGGAAACTGGGAAAATTTGCAACGAATAATCGATGTAGCTCCCGAAATTGTATCGCACAATTTGGAGACTGTGCGTCGGTTAACGAAACAAGTGCGTATTCAAGCGAAATATGACCGAAGCTTAGAAGTGTTATTTCGCCTTAAAAAAGGTGGCATGCGCACGAAAAGTGGTGTTATGCTTGGACTAGGAGAAACGGAAGCAGAGGTTATAGAAACAATGGAAGATTTACGAAGTGTGAATGTAGATATTTTAACACTCGGACAATACCTCCAACCCACTACGCGTCACTTACCTGTTCAAGAATTTATAACACCAGAACAATTTGATATTTACAAAGAATTAGGAATGAAAATGGGATTTAGGTTTGTTGAAAGTGGTCCTTTGGTCCGTTCATCCTACCATGCTGAAAAACACTTATTTGACATTTAAAAATGTTTAGACATGTATAATTTCTTTTAAAAATAAATTTAAAAAATTGCTTTCGCCTCGTGAATGGTGTAATTTTGAATAATAATAGATTTTAACATTTATTTTAACTTTCAAATTTTATTATTAATTTGGCGGTCGCGTAAATAGAAAACTTAAGGAAACAACTCAATAGTATGAAGCGTAATAAAATAATTCTTGGATCAGTTGGAATCATAGCGATTGCAGCCATTGCTTTTGTAGGACCATGGAACTTAACAGATTCGAAAGGTTCTTACGAGCAAAAAGATCTCACTTCACTTCAAAACAAAAAAGCGGATGACGCACGTAAGTGGTTAGAAGCGCGTTACATTGATCAAGAGACTGGTTTACCAATTACTCCTGAGAAATTGGCGTTAATTGAAAAACAAGTTCGTAAAGCGAACAGAACAAAGAGTATTAGTTTTGTTGAGCAAGGTCCCGATAACATCGGAGGTAGAACACGAGCAATTCAAATTGACCGAACAAATATTCAGCGCGTTTGGGCTGGTGGTGTTTCTGGTGGACTTTTCGTTACAACGAATCGTGGAGACCAATGGACTAGAGTTGATTCATACATGAATGCTGGTGCATCACCATTTATTTCGAGTATGACACAAACTGACAATGGTGTTTTATACGTAGCAACAGGTTCTAATCAAGAAGGTTGGAATGGTAACGGAGTTTGGTATTCTGAAGATTTCGGATCGACTTGGGCGGTTATACCAGGTACATCAAGTGTTACAGAAATCGTATCATCTGATGTAAGCAACAAAGTTTGGTTAGCTACAGGTACAGGTTTAAAAACTTGGAACCTTGGAGATGCTAGTTTAACAAGTGTTACAGTTACATCTGGTGGTTGTACAGCATTAGCAATTTCGAAAGACGGAAACGTATTGGTAGCAGCAATGGCTTCTAACAAAACATATATTTCAACTGATGCTGGAGCAAATTGGGCTGACAAATCAGGTTCTGGTGCTGGATTAGTTCCAACAGGAGCGCCACGTATCGAATACGCAATTTCCCCTACTAAAAATAGTTCAAACAATTACTCTATTTATGCAGCTAGAACGAATAGTAATTTAGCTGGAATGAATGTATCTCACGATAACGGAAATACCTGGAGTCAATTTGTTGGTGCTTCTGGTACACCGAGTAACTTAGATATCTATAGAGACCAAGGAACTTACAACTCAATTATGTCAGTTGTTCCTAATGATCCTGAGAAAATTTTAATCGGTGGTATTGATATTTGGCAATGGAAACAAACAGTTAACAACCCTCCATCAGGTGGTTTTGAAAAATTAACTGAGTGGTTTTTACCTCCTTACTCTTCAAAATATGCGCATGCTGATAACCATGAAATGAAATGGGATTCTCAAAACAGATTATATATCGGTAATGATGGTGGTGTTGGAATCACGAATGACTTCGGAGAGACATGGTACCCAGCAAACAGAGGTTACAATGTTACTCAATTCTACGGAATTGCTTTTGATAACGTTGGATCTGTAATGGGTGGTACTCAAGATAATGGTACTTTATACAATGATCATACACTTTCAACTTTCCAAGAATTTAGAGAAGTAAACGGTGGTGATGGGTTTGAGTGTGAAATCTCTTTCTACAACCCGCGCGTAATGTTCTCATCTGTTTACAATAACTCTATTTCACGTTCTGGTGACAGAGGAGAAACGTGGAGTTCATTTGTTCCTGTTCTTCCTGGAACTTATGACCCAGCTGGAACTGCTGGTAATTTCCACCCTTTCCATACTGAATTTGTTTTAGCAGAATATTATGATTTGAATTCTGAAGATACTGTTACATTTATTCCTTCAAAAAACTATGCTGCTGGAACTACAATAAAAATCCCTTCAATGTCAACCGGGGATAGTATGACATATGTTACACCTGTCGCTTTGACATTTAGTGACACTTTATATAATGATCCTTCTCTAACTGTGTTGGATATCTCTGTTGTAAACGCAATTAACGGTCAAACAGTTTTACTTGGTAATTACTCATGGACACCGTTTGCGACTGCATCTGGAAGTAATCCACCAGTAATTGGCGATTCATTAATGGTTGTTTTCCCAACAGGACCCGATACAGTAGTAGTTGAAAGCCTTGGAACGTATGATCACTATTATGCTGAGAATCCATTAACCGGTGAAACGTATTCAATGGGTGACGAAACTGTAGCATACAATATTTCTTGGGATACTCTTCGTATTCAAGACCCATTCCAATCATGGTTCCTTATGTATGTAAATGCAAATGGAGGTGAACTTTGGGGAACAAGAAATGCTACTCGTTTATCAGTTCTTAATCCAAACTGGGTAATTGTTGCACGTAACATAGGCGGAAGTTTATTTGGAAGTGTTGATATTGAATTCTCTAGAGATTTAAACCACTGTTATGTAAGTGCAGGAGTTAATGGAGTATGGAGAATTGACGGATTAGGAAGTGTTTACACATCCGATCCTAACTTCAACCAAAAAGTAGGATATGTTGGCACACCTGTAGCCACTCCTCCTACCTTTACAACCGCAACTAAAATTATTGCCAACAACTTTGAAGGTCTGGCGGTAAATCCAAATGATGAAGACGATGTTGTATTATTCGCAGGATTCAGTGGAACAAATAGAAGAACGTCAAACGCTACAGCAGCTACTCCAACATGGACAAGCTTACCTGCTATCACAAATCCTTCTATCGCAAGTTACGATGGTATCATTGATCGCAATGATCCAGATATCCTTGTAGTAGGTACATCAAATGGTGTTTGGTTAACTGAAAATGGTGGTGCTTCTTGGTCTAATGCTTCTGCAGGATTTGATGGAACACCAGTATATGAAGTTCGTCAATCATGGAGAACTTGGAATGAAGGAAATACACGTCCAGGTGAAATCTACATCGGTACTTTCGGACGTGGTATTTGGAGTTCAGCTTCATACCTAGGTTTAACAGATGGTGGGAATGGATCAAATTCAGTTGAAACGTTTAAAACAAAATTGAAAACATATCCAAACCCTACAACTGATAACACTACGTTGACATTCAACTTAGCTGAAACTTCTAATGTTTTAGTAAATGTTTACAGTATTTCTGGTATCCTTGTAAAAACAGTTTCTCAGAAAAACATGTCAGCTGGAGCTCAAACATTGAAAATTGACGGTGATGATTTACAAAACGGTACGTATATCGTTAAGTTCATGGCTGGAAAACAAAATGAAACAGTGAAATTCATTAAAATGTAATTTCATTTGCAATACGAAAGGGCTACCAAACGGTAGCCCTTTTTTTGTGTCAATTACTTATGTTACTTCAATATTATTAAGAGATAAATCCTACATTTGCATACAAAATATTTGAATCATGAGCACTTACGATATTACAATTATTGGATCAGGACCTGGAGGGTATGTTGCAGCCATTCGATGCGCGCAACTTGGAATGAAAACAGCCTTAATTGAAAAGTACAATACCTTAGGTGGAACTTGCTTAAATGTTGGTTGTATCCCTTCAAAAGCTTTACTTGATTCTTCTGAACATTATCACAATGCTGTTCATAATTTTGAAGAACATGGAATAGATGTGAAAAGCGTAAAAGCGAACATTACACAAATGATTAACCGCAAGAATGAGGTTATCGCACAAACTTGTGCTGGAATTAAATTCTTGATGGACAAAAATAAAGTAGAGGTATTAACTGGTGTTGGTTCATTTATCGATAAAAACACTATCAGTGTTAAAGATGCTGCTGGTGCTCTAACAACAATTACAACAAAAAATGTAATTATCGCTACTGGTTCGAAACCAAACTTCTTCCCAGGAATGGAACCAGACAAAAAACGAATCATCACTTCTACAGAAGCTTTAAGCATGACTGAAATCCCTAAAAAGATGTTAGTTATTGGTGGTGGTGTTATTGGACTTGAATTAGGTTCAGTTTACGGTCGACTAGGAACACAAATCGAAGTAATTGAATTTGCTAGTTCAATCATTCCAACAATGGATGCAAGCCTTGGAAAAGAATTGACACGTGTATTGAAGAAAGAAGGATTCAAATTCAACCTTGAACACCGCGTTCAAAAAGTCGAAAACAAAGGAAAATCTGTTGTTTTAACTGCTTTGAATAAAAAAGGTGAAGAAGTAACATTTGAAGCAGATTACTGTTTAGTAGCTGTTGGAAGAAAACCATACACTGAAGGTTTGAATCTAGAAGCAGCTGGTTTGTCAGTAAACAATCGCGGTCAAATTGATGTAAATGATCACATGCAAACAACTGTTTCAAATATCTATGCAATTGGTGATGTTGTCCGTGGAGCTATGCTTGCGCATAAAGCAGAAGAAGAAGGTGTTTTTGTTGCTGAACAAATTGCTGGACAAAAACCACATATCAATTATAACTTGATTCCAGGCGTTGTTTATACTTGGCCTGAAGTTGCTGCTGTAGGTAAAACAGAAGAAGAATTAAAAGCTGCCGGAGTTGAATACAAAGTTGGTTCTTTCCCTATCAAAGCATTGGGTCGTGCAAGAGCAAGCATGGATACTGCGGGATTAGTAAAAGTGCTAGCAGACAAAACAACAGATGAAATTTTAGGAGTTCACATGGTTGCGCCGCGTGCTGCAGACTTAATCATGGAAGCAGTTACCGCAATGGAATATAGAGCTTCAGCTGAAGATATCGCGCGTATTTGCCACCCACACCCTACTTATTCAGAAGCAATTAAAGAAGCCGCTTTGGATGCAACTGAGGGAAGAGCATTGCACGTTTAACTATCCCATTTAACTTATATCTAAAGGCGTTTCATTGTGAGACGCCTTTTTTAGTTCAACGTGTAAGCAGGAATAGTTGCTCAACCATTATGTTAAAATGTTAAAGAATCTAAATTCCTGCATAAACTAACTTGCTTATCGTTTGTTAATAGTATAAATAATGAACTATGGCAACGAAAGCTAAAATCACAAAAGCGTATATGGAATTTGAACTAATGGAAGGTCGCGCACCGCATTCCGTTTTCGAATTATGTAAAAAAATAAAAATAGAAGAAGAAGCTTTTTACAAGCTCTTCTCATCCCTAACATCAGTTCAAGAAGAAATTTTAGCTGAGTTTCTAACACGCACGCAAGAAATCGTTGATAAAGATCCAGAATATCCAAATTATAATGCCCGTGAAAAAACCTTGGCTATATTTTTCACCTTGTTTGCGCAATTTGAGAAGTCAAGATCTTATTTCCTTGCAAAATATAGTTCACTAAAAGATGCACCGAAACAATTCAAGGAATGGGATGCATTTATGAATACATTGGATTATCAATTGGAATGTATTCTACAAGAAGCAAAACAATCGTCCGAAGTAATTGATAGACCATATATCGGAGCTCATTACAGTAAAGGATTCAAGTTGGTTTTTACCTATGTTTTTAGGGTTTGGATAAACGATACATCAGAAGGTTTTACAACAACAGATGCAGCTATCGAAAAAAGTGTCAATCTAAGTTTTGATATGTTGGGAACATCACCATTAGATTCATTGATCGACTTCGGAAAATTCGCTTTCAAGACGAAAATTTAAATATATGAGCGAAGATAAAGGAATGGATCGCATTCCAACCTCGAAAGTACAAAGAGCTGCAAAAATTATCGGAACCAGTGCAAAAGTTGGTGGCAACTACGTTAAGTATTTTGCTAAAAAAACGATAAATCCAAGTTTAAGCAAAGATGATTTACACAGCGACAATGCCGCTGATATTTACAAATCACTTAGTGAACTGAAAGGAAGTGCCTTGAAAGTTGCTCAAATGATGAGTATGGACAACAATGTTCTACCGCAAGCCTACCAAGATAAATTCTCGATGGCACAATACAATGCCCCTGCCCTCTCCTTTCCGCTGATTCAGAAAACGTTCTTACAACAAATGGGGAAAACACCCCACGAAATGTTTGATTCATTTTCAAAAGAAGCTATTCATGCTGCAAGTATCGGTCAAGTGCATGAAGCTCGGAAAAACAACCTTCACCTAGCCATTAAAATTCAATATCCCGGTGTAGCAGATGCGATTTCATCGGATCTAAAACTGGCAAAACCACTTGCCGCGCAATTATTGAACGTGAAAAGTTCAGAGATTAAACTGTATATGGATGAAGTTGAATCGAAATTAATCGAAGAGACCGATTATGAATTGGAATTGGAACGTTCGACTGAAATAGCAAATGCTTGTTCTGAATTGAAAGGAGTACGTTTCCCTAATTATTATCCTGAATATTCCAATAAGCGCATTTTAACGATGGATTGGATTGAAGGTGATATGTTACCGGAATTTATTGCTAAAAAGCCATCACAAGCTACAAAAAACGCAATTGGTCAAGCAATGTGGGACTTCTATCTCTTTCAAATGAAGTCCTTGCGAAAAGTACACGCTGACCCACACCCTGGAAACTTTATAATCGATAAAGATGAAAATCTATGTGTCTTAGATTTTGGTTGCGTAAAAGAAATTCCATCTGATTTTTTTGATAACTACTTTCAGTTATTGAAACCAGGAATTTTTGAAAATGAAGAGCACCTTTTCTCTTTGTACTACAAACTGGATTTTTTCAGAAAAGATGATTCGCCAGAAACAATCGCATTTTTGAAAGACTTGTATTTTGAAATGATTTCGTTGTTGTCTAAACCATTCCAAACTGCACAGTTCGATTTCTCTGACAAAGCTTTCTTCTTGCAAATCTATACAATGGGTGAAGGCTTCTCTAAAAACAAGACCTTCCGAAAAATGAACAATGCACGAGGATCAAAAGATGCGATTTACGTTATGCGCACCTTCTTTGGATTGTATTCTCTTCTGCACCAACTCGAAGCGACAGTTGAATTGAATTATACGCTAGATTAACAAAGAAATGAATTATGAATTATGAGTTATGAATTATGAATTAATTCTTAACGCTATTCCTTCACAAGAACCATTTCATCGACCAAATGCTTTGCGCCTGCGTATTTATCCATTACCCACATTACGTATCGAATATCCACAACCACATTTCTACAACGATTTGGATCGAACATGTAATCTGACATCGTGCTTTCCCACGTTCTATCGAAATTCAATCCCATTAAATTTCCTTTTGCATCAATTACAGGCGAACCAGAATTACCGCCTGTTGTGTGATTCGAACCTGTAAAGCACACCCATAATTCTCCATTTTGAGCATAGTCGCCATAATCTTTATTTTTATGCATTTCTAACATTCGAGGTAAAAGCTCAAAATCTGGATTTCCTGTATTGTATTTAGCGATAATACCATCTAAAGTAGTATGTTCGGTATACATCATTCCATCTGCAGGAGAAGATCCTTCTAACTGACCGTATGTAATTCGCAACGTACTGTTTGCATCCGACCAATGTTTAGCGTTTGGAAACATTTCGTATTTCCCTGCAACATAATTTTTCAAAAGAGCAGTCATCTGATCATCAAAAGCTTGGTATTTAGAAAGCGTATTATCTGTAAAATCTGTTGCAAAAACATCATACAATTTGTACCCTGTATCCTTCTTCAATTTTGCAATCGATTTTTTCTTAAATCCTTTTAAAAATGCGACATAACGTTCTTTATTCGTCAGAATTGATTTAGAATAAATCACTTTACTTAAATCGCCAACATTGTACTTATACATTTCTCCAGATGAATTAGCAGGCTGCGTTTGCTTCAAGTACTCTTCTGTTAATAATTCGAAAATCTGCTGATCTACTTTTGAATCGTAATTTTTGAAGAAACCATCTGCTCCTTTAATCAGTTTATCAATTGTAGTATTCAACTCTCCTTTTTCAACAAGGCGATCGTGGTTCTTGATTAAATCTTTTAATCCACGCGCTAATTTGTATAACTCTGGTCCAACATATAAATATTCAATCGCCATGTTATACTTAAATTCCCACTGATTTCCTTCATCGTTCAACTTATTCATCAACTCAATTGCTTGACCATACATTTTGCTCCATTCAGGCTTTGTTGAAGCCATTGTATTGTATTCATTTTCTCTTGAGACTTTAATAGAAACGGCATCCAAACGCTTTAAACCGTCGATTTGTCCAATCCACTTTTTATAGGCATTTGCAATACTCGCTTGCTTCGCAGAATACTTAATACGTACCTCATCAGAAGCGCGCATGGCTGCATCAATAACGCTCAATGATTTTTCACGCATTTTGATTTGTGCTGGACGTTGTTTCTCAATAATAAACTTTAAATAACCAGATACAACATGCTGCTCCGTTTCTCCTGGAAAACCATAAACCATTGTGAAATCACCTGGCTTTCTGTTTTGAAATGATATTGGTAAAAAATGAATTGGTGTATAAGGAACATTCTTGTCAGAAAATGCCGCAGGTTTATTATCGACTCCAGCATAAATTCTAAATACAGAAAAGTCACCCGTGTGACGCGGCCAAACCCAGTTATCGGTATCTCCACCAAACTTTCCAATCGAATTTGGAGGTGTTCCTACTAAACGTACATCCTTAAAAACTTCCTTAACAATGATGTAGTAATCATTTCCGTAATTAAATGGTTTAATTTCAGCCTCGTAATGCGTTCCGGTTGTAGCATCTTTGATTAGTTGCTCTACATTCTTTCGAATTGCTGCATCTCTTACCAGTGAATTGTCAGTAGATTTTACACCGAACATAACCGAAGCGGTAACATCGTCAATTCTGACCATTCGTGAAGCCGTTAAACCTGCATTTGGCAATTCTTCTGCAAAATTCTTTGCCCAAAAACCATTTTTCAAGTAATCTTTTTCTAATGAAGAATGTGATTGAACTTGTGAATATCCACAGTGGTGATTTGTAAGTAATAAACCTTTACCTGAAACTAATTCTGCTGTGCATCCACCACCAAAATGCATAATAGCATCTTTTAAACTTGAATTATTTACATCGTAAATATCCTTTGCACTTAATTTCATTCCCTTTGCTTTCATGTCAGATTCAAAAGCAGCAATTAGTGATGGAATCAACATTCCCTCTTCTGCGAAAACCTGCAGAACTGTTGCAAATAATAAACTAAATGATAAAATGTATTTTTTCATGAGAACTAATTTGTCAAATAATCGTCAATATGACTTTCCAAAATGTGAGGGCCAAAAATAGTGATTTCTTCTGATTTTTAGTTCATTTCAAATGATAGTTTGTCAATAATGAAGCGCGATTTAGCAGAAAGATGAACTAAAAAAACGTGCGAACCATAAAAAATACGATTTTTGTATTCATGGATTTATTGAATTTCATTTTTAGACTTGGGGTTGTTTTTGCGATTTTTGGCTTCTTGTTTGGCCTATTTGAGTTTGGACTCACATTACTTCGTGGAATCAGACCAAAAACAATCGCAGAAGAATATGCAATCAAAGGAATTAAGTACCTATTCTTAGTTGACGTAACATTTTTATTTTGTTTGGATCTTTCAGGCGAGCAAATTTCTATGTATAACTTGATCATGGCCATATTTGTTTTGTTGACTTATTTTATTGGAAAATTTCAAAACCGACAGCAGCAATTAGTCATGTTTCAAATGATGGGAAATCAAATGGGTAACAAGCAATCTACCTTTAATTTAAAAGCTGAAATTGCGGTAATCGGATTAGCAGTTGGCTTGTTTGTTTTGTTTATATTCTTCCCTGAATACGCTAGTAATCCAGCATCTCTTTGGTTTCATGAAAGTATTATGGACATTGAAGATACGCCAGTGTTTGGTTTTATTTTCAAAGTAATTGGATTCTTCTTCTTGGTGAGTATGATTTTTAAAATGATTAATGCATTTGGATTGTTGCTTACAGGAAGACCATTCATGCAAATGCGTTCAGGATTCAAACAAGGTGGACATCAAAAAGAAAAGAAAGATGACGAGTTTGATGACTATGAAGAACTTAATTAATTCTTTTCGTTTAAAACTTTAAGCATTTTTTCAATCTGTATAATTAGGGGTGTTTCTTCATCGTTTTTAAGTTCAAAATCAGCCAAGGGTTTCTTATCATCGTCACTCCATTGTTTTGACATTCGTTCCAATACATTTTCCATTGAACTTTTGTCACGTTCCATCACCCGTCTCACTTTTAAATCAACTGGAGCCGTAACTAATATTGTTGCATCCATTGTTTTATATGCACCTGTTTCAAAAAGAATTGCTGCTTCGTTAAACACGATTGGGGACGTTTGTTTATTCGTCCAATTAACAAATGCCTCTCGCACCTTAGGATGAATAATTTGATTGACTTTCATTCGCAATTCATCATTCTGAAAAATGACTGAAGCCAAAAAAGGTCGGTTCAATTTATCGTTCAAATAAACTTCCGTCCCTAATAATGCTAATAATTCTTTACGAATTGTTTCATCGGTATCAACTAATTCTTTTGATGCTTCGTCAGAATAGTAGACTGGATAATCCATGGCTTCAAGTATTTGTCCAACGACACTTTTTCCTGAACCGATTCCACCGGTAATACCAACTTTTTTCAATGAGATTTAAATTTCTTCTACTTCAATCATTTTGAAAGGAAGCTTGATTATTGCTTGGTAATCCTCACCTGCTTCTTCCATATCTTCATCATCTTCTTCAAAGTACCAATTCACATGCACAGCAGAAGTTCCACCGTTCAAACGTTCTAATTTTTTGAACAAATCTAAAAGACATTTTGATGATGATGTATTGAAATACTCCAACTTGATATCAATCGTTGTACTTTCTTTAGGCGTTTCTGCATACTGATCAATCCAATCATTCAATGGCTTATAAAATTCAATTGAATTTTCAGGAATTGATCTTCCTCGCAATTCTAACTTGCCAGTAATTGGGTCAAAACTCACAGATGGCGTTTTTGCCGATGCCTCCAAAAATAAAATTTCTGCCATAACCTTATCCTTAATCTATTTTTACATTCAAGCAAAAAAAGCTTGTTTCTTCATTTATAGTTAAAAACTCAAAATCTAATTTATTTCCAGATTTACGAGCAATATCAATCATTCCTAAACCAGCTGTACCCTTTGTAGAAATCATAGACAATTCCAAACTCGTTTGATAATATTCTCTCAAACCTTCTTTATCCATTGAATTGATAATCTGTAAACGCTCCTTCAAGTCACTCGCTTTAGCTATATCAATGTAATTTCCTGTACGAATTGTAAAGACGCCATTTTCTTTAGAAATCATCACTAACGCTGACTTACGCTCGATACTTTCCTGTGTGTTAATAGTATTGTCATCAACGTGATGATACAAATTCTGAAGACATTCGACCAAAACATTGAATACTTTTTTCTTTGTTTTTGGAGATTCATCCATGGATTCCATTTTGGTTTCCATAATCTGTAATACCGATGCTAAGAGCTCGGCTGTCACCAATCCCTTGAAAGAAAGAATAACATGTTCTTCCTCCATGGTTCGGTACAAATTATATACGTTGACCAATGACATAGCGCAAATGAAAAACAAAGATAATGAATTGAACATCAAGACAAACAAATCTTCTAATTATTTGTACTTACGGAATGAACGAGAAACTTTATCTTTGAGGAATGAAGCAAAAAGAATGGTTTGCAGAGTGGTTTGACACCAGTTATTATCACACATTATATAAAAATCGCGATGAAGAAGAAGCTGCCAATTTTATTTCGCGGCTAATTGATGATTTAAAACTTCCTAAAAGTTCCTATCTTTTGGATTTAGCATGCGGAAAGGGCAGGCATTCAATCACTTTAAATCAACTTGGATATCCTGTCAAAGGGGTTGATTTATCCCCAAACAGTATAACAGAAGCGAACAAATCATCGAATGAGCACTTGAAATTTGCGGTTCAAGATATGCGGGAAGCAATTCCAAACGAAAAATTTGATGCCATCTTCAATTTGTTTACAAGTTTCGGTTATTTCGATTCAATTGAAGACAACATTCGAGTTGTGCAAGCAATGAAATCGATGTTGAACGAAGATGGAATTTTAGTGATTGACTTCATGAATGCCACGAAGGTAATTGATTCATTAGTGCTTGAAGAAGAGAAAATCATTGATGGTATCGAATTTCATATTGAACGAAAATATGACGGTCAGCATATTTTTAAATTCATTCATATAAAGGATGGTGAAAGCGTTTTTGATTACTCTGAACGCGTGCAAGCTCTTAAACAGGTTGACTTTGAAAAGTTGTTATCTGAAAATGGATTTGAAATTCTTCGTACCTTTGGTGACTTCAATCTAAATCCTTTTCAAGAAAAGTCATCTGACAGATTGATTATCATTGCCAAAAAAATCGAATGGAAGCATTTATAGTTTATTCAAGTTTAATTTTATCGGTCATCCTGGGTGGTTTTTTTGTTACCTATTTGCAACAAACGAATAAGGCACAAATTATTAAGCTTCTGCTCGCATTTAGCGGTGGTTTTTTACTTGCAATCGCTTTCACACATTTCATCCCTGATTTGTATCATGAAGAATCAGCATCTATTGGTGTATATATTCTAGTAGGATTCTTGATTCAATTGTTAATGGAATTCTTTTCTGGCGGAATTGAACATGGACACGTGCATGTTCACAAAGGACAAAAAATGCCGTGGGGTTTGTTTATTTCATTATCTGTCCACTCAATCTTGGAAGGAATTCCACTTGGCAATCAATTGATGGGATTTGAAATTTTAAGTTCACACGATCATGGACATGCACATGGTGGAGGAAATGACAATTCACTTTTACTAGGAATATTGTTTCATCAACTTCCAGTGGCTATTGCTTTGATGACCCTGCTAATCAACACAAAATTGACAACAGCAAAAGCATGGATTGTCTTAATGTTGTTTGGTATTATGACGCCACTTGGTGTTTTAATCGGAATGTTGACCTTACCAGGTGAATTCGGGTTGGATTACCATGTTATTTTGGCAATTGTTGTGGGTATGTTCTTGCATATTTCAACCACTATTATTTTCGAAACTTCAGAAAATCACAAATTTAATTTATTGAAATTGTTGTCGATTTTTGTGGGTTGTGCCTTGGCGTTTTTTATGCATTAAACTAGAGAATAGAGTTAGATGCTAGAGATAGATGATAGAGATAGATGATAGAGATAGATGTTAGAGCTAGATGCTAGAGCTAGAGAATAGTTTAAAGTGGTATTCTCTTATTTTCCAAGTATTCTTAAAAATGTACGCCACATGATTTTTATATCCTGAAGAATTCCTGGATTGGCAATATACTTCATGTTCATTTCGATTTTTGTTGGCATAATGACATCAATATACGTCTGATGCGCATCATCTGCCTTTCCTAACATCTCGTTTTCATTGAAATATTCTACGGATGCATAATCCGTAATTCCAGGTTTTACGCTTAAGATTCTGCGCTGTTCTGCCGTGTATAAATCGACAAATTCTTTCACTTCTGGTCGGGGTCCAACAATACTCATCTCCCCTTTCAGCACGTTTATGAACTGTGGAAATTCATCAAGCTTAAATTTTCGTAAAAAATATCCCGATTTTGTGATCCTTGGGTCGCGCATTCCGACAGTCAGTTTACCCAGTTTATCAGCATCCTTGCGCATAGATCGGAATTTCAACATTTTAAAAGACAATCCGTTCTTACCAATTCGTTCTTGTTGGTAAAAAACGCCTCCTTTTGATTCTAATAAAATCCATATAGACATGATAATTCCAATGGGTAAGAATACCGTTAGTATGAGGAGAGAAACGATTATGTCGAACAGGCGCTTCATAATTCAGAATAATGAAGGAGTGAAAGAATGAAAGAATGAAGGGATGCAGGAATGTAGGTATCCATTATAATTCTTTTGAAAATTACCTATTTGCTTTGGCTGATTTTAATATACTTGTCAATATTACGATTAATTCACCGCATTCATTTGTCAGTTCCTTTAAATTTGGATTTGAATAAATATCCGATGCATGAATTAGTCTTAACCAATATTTTGCCTCTTTTGCTTCTTTTAATGAAATCTGAAGTTTAGCTATAAACTCTGCTTTTGATATTGCTCCTTGAGATTCTTCGATATTTGCTCCTATACTCGTACCACTTTTCAACAATTGTCGAGAGATTACGTATTCCTTTTTTGTCTCTTGCATATGAAATGAAAACTTGACAATTTTCACCGCAAAATCAAAGCTTTTCGTAACGATTACATTTTCTGCCATAATTGTTTTTATGTCAAACTTAATTCCTTAATTCCTTAATTCCTTAATTCCTTAATTCCTTAATTCCTTAATTCCTTAATTCCTTAATTCCTTAATTCCTTAATTCCTTAATTCCTTAATTCCTTAATTCCTTAATTCCTTAA
>JAIOZF010000045.1 GCA_021740745.1 Crocinitomicaceae bacterium
AACCGCTGCGGGTTCTCATCCCGATAACGTTTCATTTTTAAATTAACACAGCGGAGAGAGCGGGATTCGAACCCGCGGTACAGTTACCCGTACGTCAGTTTAGCAAACTGGTGGTTTCAGCCACTCACCCATCCCTCCGTATAATCAAAGAACTAAGGCGACAAAATTAAGAAAAGCTGCATTAATTCAAAGGATTCCTGTAAAAAAACTTCAAAAAAGAATTATTAAACTGAAAAAGACAACATTACTAACTTCATCATCGTCAGGATTGATAACAGGAGCCAAAGCAAATGATAAGGGAAATGATCTTTGTATTTTAGATAGCTCGCGAAAGGTATAAGTGAAGCAAGTACTTCTAACGGTGGTAGTTGGAAAATCATAGCACTCGAATACAGCACAAAAAACAAAACAAATAAGGCTGAGCTAAAATAATCTTTCACCTTAATTAATGTGATTCCAGCCCAAATTGTGAGTAAAACAGCACTCAATAATTTGATCAAATCTAAGGTGCCGCCTTCAATTAATTCATAGAGATTTACTTCTGTTATGAAAAACGACCAGAAAAATTCGGTAGAAAGTAAGTTGAAAACTGCATATGCCGTTGAAAAAATACTAAGTATTCGAAAATGTTTCCCTACACGAATGGCAAATAAAATGCTGACAAGTAAAAAGATAAATTCATTTAAAGGAAAGGGTAGGATAAAAGCTCCCTTTTCAAAAAGCATGATTGCTCCAAATACAATGGGAACGAGAACGGCTAAAAAGACGGTTCTTTCTTCTCTTGTCATTTTTTCTTAGCTAAAGCAGCTTCAATATAGTCGAATGTTGACAAAATAACTGCTTTCCCATCAACAATAGCTATGTCGTGCTCAAAATGCGCACTTGGCATTCCGTCTTCTGTGACAATCGTCCAATTATCATCTAATTGGATGACTTTTTCAGTCCCCATATTAATCATCGGTTCGATGGCAATCGTTAATCCATTTTGGATTTTCTTTCCGCGACCTCTGCGCCCATAATTAGGAACTTGTGGATCTTCATGCAATGTTCTTCCTAAACCATGACCAACAAGGTCGCGAACGACACCATATCCATGTTTTTCGGCATGTTGCTGAATTGCCCAGCCAATATCTTCAATGCGGTTTGAGGTTGTGCATTGCTCAATACCCAAGTACAAACATTCTTTTGTAACTTCTAATAATTTTTTTACCTCAGGCTTTACGTTTCCAATTTCAAATGTGTAAGCATGATCACCATAAAATCCTTCGAAAACTGAACCGCAATCCACTGATACAATGTCACCATCTTCAAAAGGTCGATCAGTTGGAAGTCCATGAACAACTTGCTCGTTCACTGAAATTAATAAGGTGCTTGGACAGCCATAAAGTCCCAGGAATCCTGGAATAGCCTTTTGAGAACGAATATATTCCTCTGCCATTTTATCCAAGTATTTAGGAGTTACTCCGATGGCAATTTCTTCTGCAACCTTTCCAAGTGTGCGACTAACGACTTGAGCAGCTTCGCGCATAATTTCGATTTCAGCTGCTGTTTTATAAATTATCATATTTCTATTGAAGATGTTCATTGATTACAAAGATACAAAGGATTTAGAATCTTAAATTCCAAAAACGGTATTAAAAAAGGCTCCCCAAAAATGAGAAGCCTTTAATTATTTTGTTTGGACTTTTAATTAAGCCAATACTTCTCTTACTTTATCTGCCGCTTCTTGCAGTAAAACAACTGAAGAAACATCTAAACCTGAATCATCAATTAATTTCTTCGCTTCTTCAGCATTTGTTCCTTGTAAACGCACAATTAATGGAACTGGGAAGGTACCGATGTTTTTGTAAGCATCAACAACTCCTTGAGCAACTCGGTCACAACGAACGATACCACCAAAGATATTGATCAAAATTGCCTTAACATTTGGATCTTTTAAAATGATGTGGAATGCTTTCTCAACTCGCTCAGCATTTGCTGTACCTCCTACATCCAAGAAATTCGCTGGATTACCACCAGATAATTTAATGATATCCATAGTCGCCATTGCTAATCCTGCACCGTTAACCATACAGCCAACATTTCCGTCTAATTTCACGAAGTTAAGACCTGCAGCATCTGCTTCAACTTCCGTTGGATCTTCTTCCGTTAAATCGCGTAATGCAGCGTAATCAGGGTGACGGAATAATCCGTTACCATCTAATGTTACTTTCGCATCTACTGCGATAATTTTATTGTCAGATGTTTTTAATACTGGGTTGATTTCAAACATGGCAGCATCAATTCCATCATATGCATTATACAATGAAACAACGAATTTTGTCATTTGCTTGAAAGCCTCACCAGATAAACCTAAGTTGAAAGCAATTTTTCTTGCTTGAAAACCTTGGATTCCAACGCGTGGGTCGATAAACTCTTTATAAATTAATTCAGGAGTGTGCTCAGCAACATGCTCAATGTCCATTCCACCTTCCGTTGAATAAACGATTACATTTTTACCTTGCTCTCTGTCTAACAAAACGGACATGTAAAATTCTGCTGTTGCAGATTCTCCTGGATAGTAAACGTCTTGCGCAATCAATACTTTGCTCACTAGTTTACCCTTTCCATTTGTTTGAGCAGTTTCTAAGTGTCCACCTAAAATTCCTTTCACTTTTTCTTCAACGTGATCAATACCTTTCGCTAAAACAACACCATGAGAACCTGTTTCTGCAACAACTCCTTTACCACGTCCACCTGCGTGGATTTGTGCTTTAACTACATACCACTCAGTTCCTGTTGATTCAGTCAATTTTTTTGCTGCTGCAACTGCATCTTCTGCCTTGTCAACAACAACTCCTTCCTGAATGGCAACTCCGTAACTCTTAAGAATTGATTTACCTTGATATTCGTGTAAGTTCATTTTTTCGTATTTTGAATGTAAAAGTAGAATTAATTGTGTAATATTTCAAGACTATTTAGGACATAATTTTGTGAATTATGTTCGAGCGTTGTGCCAAGAGCTTTTTATGTCATTTGAAGCATATTCAGATTTGTTGCGCGCCTTGATGTCATCCCAAATCTGATTGATTCCATGTTGTAACGCATCTTTTTCTTCCTCCATTGATTCATACATGATCGTTGGGTCTTGAAAATAGTGTTTAACAAAGTTAGTGTCGAAGTGTCCACTCCTAAACGCTTCATGTTTCAAAACGTATTTACCAAAGTCAAGCGTTGTTTTAACACCTGAAATCTGATAATTATCAATTGCTTGAATTGTTCGACGAATTGCTTTCGCGCGTGTTTCTCCCCAAACAACCAATTTTGCAATCATTGGATCGTAATAAATTGGAATATCCATTCCTTCTTCAAATGCATCATCTACACGTACACTTCTTCCTGAAGGAACACGGTAGCGAAGTAAATTTCCTATGTCTGGAATAAATCCGTTCAAGGTATCTTCTGCGTAAACACGCACTTCAATCGCATGACCATTAATCGATAATTCGTCTTGTAATTTTGGTAAACGTTCACCCCTTGCAACGCGAACCTGCCATTCTACTAAATCTTGTCCTGTTATTTCTTCGGTTACGGGATGCTCAACTTGCAAACGTGTATTCATTTCCAAAAAGAAGAAGTCTAAATTGGCATCCAATAAAAATTCAACTGTTCCGGCACCTTCATAATTACATGCTTGGCAAACTGCTACAGCTGCTTCTCCCATTCTTTTGCGCAATTCTGGAGATACGATTGAACTTGGTGCTTCTTCGATTACTTTTTGGTGACGACGCTGAATAGAACATTCACGCTCAAATAAATAAACAGCATTCCCTAATTGATCGGCAAATACTTGAATTTCGATGTGTCGCGGTTTGGTGACGAACTTCTCAATGAAAACTGCATCATCTCCAAAAGAAGAACGCGCCTCATTTTGCGCCATTCTCATTTGTTCTGCAAATTCAGCTGAATTTTCAACTAAACGCATTCCTTTTCCACCGCCACCTGCAGATGCTTTTATAAGAACGGGGTATCCAATCGATTCAGCAATTTTGATTGCTTCATCAATATCAGTAATTGCTTCATCAACACCGGGAACCAAAGGAACATGGTATGATTTAACTGCTTGTTTCGCACTTAATTTGTCCCCCATGATATCCATCGATTCAGGTGATGGACCAATTAATTTGATTCCAGCATCTTTAACTTTGCGCGCAAAATGAGCGTTTTCGGAAAGGAAACCATAACCAGGATGGATTCCATCAACATTCAGTTGCTTGCAATAATCGAGGATTAAATCTTGTTTTAAATAACTTTCAGAGGAAGGACTGGCGCCTAAATAGACGGCTTCATCCGCTTCTAAAACGTGAGGAGCATGTCTGTCAGCATCAGAATAAACAGCCACAGTAGCAATTCCCATTTTTTTCAATGTACGTATGACACGTCGTGCAATTTCACCGCGATTTGCTATCAATACTTTCTTCATCTAGCCTTGTGTTATTTTGAGATCCTAAAAGTAATCAAGAATTCCGAAAAGTGTATGTTGATTTCAGATTGGAAATTGGAAATTGCAGATTGAAGAGTACAAATTGCAGAATGAGGCTGGCAAATTTTCAATTAATTTGAAATTTGCAATCTGTAATCTGCAATCATTTAGTCTTCCTCATTCAAAATACTCACGGGCGGAGATCCAGCGGAAGGAATTGGTGTTTGCTGTTTTTTACGTTTGATAGTGATACGTTTCTTCTCCTTTTTTCTGAAAACATCTAGGAAATACTGAACGAGCATGAAGTTGTCTACATTGTCAAAATCTTCTTGGTAATTTATACCAGCACCTTGTGTGAATAATCCAAGATTCTTATCCTGAATAATAGAATAGTCATTCGATTCATTGAAGATATTGACGCGGAAGGTTCCACTTTCATTCAGTAAGTATTCGACGCTCACATCACCAATCAACATACTTTGGTTTTGGCTTCCTGTTGGGATATTATTCTCCACCCCAAAACTTCCAGTAAAAATCAATCGGTCATCCAAGAATCCTTTTGTGACTCCAAATTCGAGCGAGTTTTCACCTGTTAAGTTGTCTGCGCCAATATTGACGTTCATTTTATATTCTTTGGACACCAATGCAAGCATTGAATTAATCTGATTTGCAACAAGGTCTAGGGCTGCTGAACCACCAGCGGCAGTTGAACCTTTAAGCGGTTGAAAGCGTTTCCATAACAACAAAGAGAAAAATTGACGATTCAACTCATCTGGATCACTTGTAATTCTCGAAAGCAATGCTTTGCCTGTTTCATTCGCTTTTGGAGCTTTGATATCGAAGCCAATATTTGGTTTGAGTAATGATTCCGTTAAATCAAGGTAACACAAGATTTCTTGCGTACTCATATTCGCGGTTCCTTGCAATTCATCCGGTGAAATTTCAGATAAACTTGCGTTCACTTTATAATACGTTTTCAAATCAATATTAGCATTGTAAGGATCACCTGTCCAAGCAATTGTTCCACCTTCCTGAATGTAGAAAGGTTGTTTGATTGGACCCATAGCGAAGTTGTACAAACCCTCTTTAATTCGATAGGTACCATCTAAAGTTAAATCTCCCAAATTGTCCAATTTCATGTTGATGTCACCTTTCCCAGTTGCTGTGATTTCATCGCCTGTTTGTTCATTGAAGATAATTTTCAATTTGGCATCAGGCGTAACGCTGAAATTCAGATTAAGATCAACTCCAGTAAAGTCAAATTTCGGTTGATCGAGTGTGATTGTCGTGTCTTTATCTACAAAACGAATAAAACTTTCTTCTTCATTAATATCAGAAACACCATACATTGGGAAATTGATTTTTGTACCACGACTCGTTTTCATGTCGACTGTAATCTCAATATTATCGCTATAACCGTAGATGTTAGCAAACCCGGTTCCGTATGCTTTTCCATAATAATATTCACCTTCTTTGTAATCTGTATTCATTAACAAGAAGCGTTCAGGTAATTTAGATGTTGGTGACCAAGAGAAAATGTTTTCATCTTCTATTGTTTTCTCACCTTCTAAGTTAAACTGTAAATCAAAGTTCCAATTTTTATAGTTTGTATGATAAACTGACCCGATTAAACCGCCCGTGTTACCTTCCTCATCCGTTACTGGCATGTTGTTGATGTAGAATCCATATTCATCAGCAATGATTTCGCCGTTAAAACCGAAGTTCACACCAAGCAAAGCTAACTTACCATTTCCGCCTTGAAGGTTTACGCGACCATCCAATTTTGGATTTTCAGGCGATCCAGTGACTTTCAAACTCCCGTTTAATAAGCCTTTTACGTTGGTTACAAGGTCTGGGTCCAAAAAAGCACTTGTGAATTGAATATCTGTTTCATCAAAAATTAAATTGAAGTCTAAATTATTCTCTTCTCGTTCGGTGAAGTAACTTCCTTGAAACTCAAATGTTTGATTTCCTCGATACATTAAATCTCCCGTCATTCCGATACTTTCGCTTCCTTTGTTCCATTGTGATTGAACAAATACATCCCCAACTTCTTCTTGATTAATGTACAATCCTTGTATCGATGCATCACCAACATAATTTAGGTTTTCGTAAGGGTTTGAAATATATCCCCAACCATTTACTAAACCTTTCATTTCAACTTTAGAACCTATAAACGCTCCTAATTCAGCTAGGTCCAAATCATTTACTCTGAAGTTCAATCTATCGGAATCATTTCTTGCTATGTTTCCATCTAGCGAAATGTATTGACGATCTCTTTTGAGTTTGAAGTTTTCAATTTTTATATTGGCTTTTTGTAGTTCAATATCTGATTGATTTTCAATCTCCCAACGTTGTTCGTTGATACTAAAATAAGATGGTTTCAGTAAGAATTTTAGATGTGTGTTGTCGTAAATCGTCGTTTGCCATTTAATATCTGAGGAATTGGTTGTTTCTGGATTCCAGGTAACTTCTGACTCAAGAATATTATCCATTCCAGTTGTTATGAAAATCACATTGTCCAGTTTGATAGAATCCCCATAACTGAGCCGCTCAAGTTTGTAATCTGCAATAATTGACTCTGCAGTTAGGGTTTGATCTACCTTAACTCCTGTAAATTTCATATCCTGATAACTGATTTCACCAGAAATTAATTTCATTGTAAAATCTTCTTTAGCACCATCATATGTTCCTTTTAAGGATGTTTTTGGACTGATTTTAAGATCAGGAACGAAAATCGCCAAGAAGTTATCTAAATCGTTCGTTAAAAAATCGTAGCGAAAATGACTTGGTGCTCTCTTCTTTTTTTGTTTTGCAATTGGTTGATCTATTAATCCTGGGAAAACCTTCTCAAACTGAAGAAAAAAGTCTTCAACAAGCGTTGTAAAATCGATTTTTCCTGTCATATTGAAATTACCTAGACCACTCGTTATTTTGAATTCATCTTCAGTTGGACCTCGTTTCACATTGATTAATAATTCAGGGACCCTTATCTCTCTATCACCTTGCGTATACAACATGCCATCCATGCTTATACTTCCATACATCGTATTGGCTGTTTTGCCGAAAATATTTACAGTAAAATTAGAGGTTAAAGAAGCATTCTTTTTAGATCCAATGTTTAACCTATCGAGCAATGCTTCTTTTAGATCAATAGTGAATCGCATGTGTTGTCCACCATTAAAATCAATGAAACCATTGTAAGTAAGATCTAGGTTATCATCCTTAACATCGATCTTTGCTGTGAAAATATTGTCTTTAAATTTACCTTCGCTGACATCAATTTGATTGTAGCTGTAATTTAAATAATCAAAACGATTGATATGTCCTTCAATCAAATTAAAATCAATGTGAGCAGTTGAAAATGCTTCACCAGAAAGAAAAACTGTTCCGTCTACAATACCAAGTTCATTATTCCCAAGGAATTTACCCAAGTTAAATTCTTCAATTTTCACATCGTAGTCGGAATCTTGGGATCGTTCAAAAAATAAGGATTCATTTGATGGATTGACAGTAAACAACATTCCATTATCCATTTTTACCTGACCAAGTGATGTTTTGATTTTGTCTGCGGCAAGGACAAATTGACTGTAGAAGCCATCTAGCTTTACATTTGATGCTTCAAAATAAACCAAGCGATGGAGGTATTTATCAAACGTTAAGTATTTGTCGGAATTGGAATCGGGTAGCTTGATTTTGCCCAAATCATTTAGATCGATATATGCATAGTCAAGATTTTCAGAGAAGAATGCTGCTTTTAAGTTTCTAAAGTCAGGTAAATTTAAATCACCCCTAATTTTTGTCTTTTTACCAGTAGAAAGTTCAAGTTCACGCAATTTTAAGTTTTTCACTTTTTCAGTGACTTTGCCCTTTATATTTACCATTTGATCCATCCCTTTTAATTGGGACGCAAACATGGAGATATCGCGCATTGAAACAAGGCTTTGGTTAAGCTGCGCATCAAAAGAAACACTGTCTTCAAAGGTTTGAAAATCCTCAAAACTAGACATTAGCAAATTGAGCTTTGGTGCATCAATGGTTGAGAGTGGGGTTTTTATTTTGAGATTGGATAATAAAATTCCATTCTTGCTAATACGAGCATTGGAAGATAAATTGTCAATTTTGAAGCCACTTTGCTCGAGGCCATTAAGTGATAATAAGTCAAATTTGACAACACCATCAGTCGTGTTAAAGTTGTTCGCTTTAAGATTGAAATGTTTGAGAGAAATGTGATCGAAATCTACACCATAGTTAGAATAGCTCTTTCGGTAATCATCGTAATGAAAGTTGACATCGCTTAATTCAATAGTTTCGAGTGTTACAGCAAAAGGTTTCTTTTTGGTCGACTTTTTACTGGATGCAAAATAATCAGTTATAAACCAATAATTGTAAGCACCGTCTTCCTTTGCTCGACTTAAGTGGATATTTCCCTTTTCAAGCTCAACCTTTTCGATTCCAATGATGTTTTTATTTAAATCAAGTTCGTTTAATTGTGCGTAAATGCGACCAATTGACGCAAGTGTATCTTGTTGTTGGTCTAAAATAAAAACCCCATCCAAGGCAACGCGATCGATGAAAACGATAGAAACGCGATCAATTCGCATCGTTGTTTTTAATTCTTTCGATAAATAATCAGTGGCAATTTTGGCTAAATACGTTTGAACAGGACTTGTTCGTATGGCAAATGCAAGGACAGTAACAAAAATGAGAATCCATTCAATTGAGATTCCCACAATTCTGCCTAATATTTTCAGTATTTTTGCCATTCGCAATACAAACTTACATAAAGTTGAGTCAAAAAGATATAATTATACTAGGTATAGAGTCCTCTTGTGACGATACGTCGGCTGCAATACTCAAAAATAGCACCATTCTTTCGAATGAAATTGCGCGACAAGCAGTGCATGAACTTTACGGAGGAGTAGTGCCTGAATTAGCAAGTCGTGCGCATCAGCAAAACATCATTCCTGTCGTCGATGCAGCAATTAAAAAAGCAGGTATTAAAAAAGAGGATATCGACGCTATTGCTTTTACGCGAGGTCCCGGATTAATGGGATCACTTATTGTTGGAAATTCATTTGCAAAAGCTTTTGCCCTAGGTATGGATATTCCGATGATAGATGTTAATCACATGGTGGGGCATGTTCTTGCTCATTTCATTGATGACGAGGGCAAAGAAAAACCATCTTTTCCTTTTTTGTGTTTAACTGTTTCAGGTGGACATACCCAAATAGTGTTAGTGGAAGATCATTTAACCATGAAAGTACTGGGATCAACAATTGATGATGCGGCTGGAGAAGCCTTTGACAAGTCCGCTAAAATGTTGGGTTTTCCTTATCCGGGTGGACCATTAATAGACAAGCATGCTAAATTAGGGAACCCAACTGCTTTTCAATTTGCAAAACCACGTATAGATGGATATAATTTTAGTTTTAGTGGTTTGAAGACTTCTATTTTATATTTCATCGAGAAACAAGTAAAGTTAAACCCTAACTTCATTGAGGAAAATAGAAATGATTTGTGCGCATCGATTCAGCGCACAATTTTAGATATTTTGTTCACCAAGCTTACATTAGCGGCTAAAGATTTAGGAATTAAGGACATAGCAATTGCAGGTGGAGTTTCTGCAAATAGTGGTTTAAGAAATGATTTGGCGAAAGTTGGAAGTGAACTTGGATGGCGCGTTTTCATTCCGAAATTTGAATATTGCACAGATAATGCAGCGATGATTGCGATTACAGGTAAGTTTATGTTTGAGAAAGGACTTTTTGCAGATCAAACAATCGTTCCAATGGCGCGATTGGCTATCTAAATATTAGTCTATTTTCTATGGATTGATATGAATTTTCATTGAAATTCTATACATATTCATTTCTTGTTGTTTGTTAAAAATAAAGGATTACCTTTTGTTTAATCAAACTACTCCGCCATGCAAGCAACTGTTAAACCAGAATTAATCGAAAAAGAATCGATTCCCAACATGACCTTCAGAAATGAGGTGAACATAAATCAACACCCCAATTTAAAAAAACAAATAGATGATGCCACGATGCTCGGAAATTCTTCCCATACCAAAGTATCAATCATTTTTAGGGACGATGAAGGTCTAAAGCGTGTTGATACAACCATTTGGGCTGCTGGAACTAAGTTTATTTGTTTGAAAGGAGCAGTTTGGATTCCAATCAATAGAATTGTAGAAGTTCTTATTTAAATAACTTTTTCTGGTTTTATCTCACTGGGATTTAATTTGGGAATTCAAGGATAATTGATAGATTCAATAAATTTATTTCATTGTTTCATTAACTTTGAGAAGTTCAATCTATCATATGAAATTATTTTTAGCTGTATTTCTTTTGTTTTGTTTACCCGCTGTTTTCGGACAGTCGAAAGTGGCGTGGAGCACAACTTACAATCAAGAAACAAAAGCAATAGAGATAAACGCCGAAATTTCAGCAGGTTGGCATTTGTATAGTCAGCATGTGGCGAATGATGTAGGTCCAGTTCCTACTTTATTTACATTTGAAGAAAACAAAGATCTTAAATTTGTAGGAAAAGTAAATGAACCTGCTCCCATTCAAAAATACGACGAAACATTTGAAGCAATGCTCGATTTTTTTGAAGAAAAAGTCACATTTCAGCAGCGCGTATCTACTAAGAAAAAAACCACTGTAAATGGTACGGTTACATTTATGGTATGCAATGACACCATGTGTCTCCCACCAACCGACGTAAAATTCTCAATTGAAATAAATCCGAACAACGATTAAGTATGAAAATTTTCTCACTTTTAACAAAGGTTACTTTCCTTTTATTGACTGTAGTATTTACGTCATTTTCATTTGGACAAAATTGGCAAGACAAGATTTCTTGGTCGTTTAAACTAGAAAAAGTTGATGATTCACATGCGACAATAGTCGCAACAGCAAAATTGATTAATGGATGGCATGTTTTTTCAGTCAATCATGATCCGTCAAAAGTCGATTTTACAGGTGTTCCAACTACATTTATATTCCCAAAATCAACAAACTACAAGTTGATTGGAAAATTGATGGATGGGACCAAAGCAACAACCCATGTTGATGAGTTAGGTACTTCGCTTTATTTTGAAGGAAAAGGAGTTTTCAAGCAAAAAATTGAAATACTGACGGACAAAGCATTTGATTTAATCTTTGAATATTCTTTCCAAATCTGTGATGAAAACGGTTGTATTTTTCCACCTGATCAAGAAACGAAATTAAAGGTAGCGGGTTTTAAGCCAGCTGCAGGCGCTGCGGTTATTGATGTTGAGAACAATACTGGAAATGATACACCAGAGCCATCAGGTGTTGATACAGTTTCAAAAAATGTTGATACGCCAACAGAAGAAATAGAAGAAGTATTTCCATCAGACACCAATAAAAGTAAGCCAGACATTAATTTGTGGATTATCTTTTTCACAGGTTTTGCTTGGGGATTTGCTGCGCTCTTTACACCGTGTGTATTCCCAATGATTCCTATGACAGTTACCTTTTTTACGAAGCAATCAGGTAGCCGAAGAAAGGGAATTATTAATGCGTTCTTTTACGGTGCATCCATCATCTTTATTTATGTCGCTGTTGGTGTACTCGTTAACTTATTCACCGGAAGCGCCGCAACAGTATATGAAATCTCAACTAGTGCAACTTTAAATTTAATCTTCTTTGCCATTTTCATCCTGTTTGCTTTTTCATTCTTAGGAGCATTTGAAATAAGAATGCCATCTTCATGGGTGAATAAAGCGGATGCGAAGGCAGATAAAGGTGGATTTATTGGAATATTTTTCATGGCATTTACCTTGGTGTTAGTGTCCTTTTCATGTACCGGACCAATTGTAGGGACTGCATTAGTTCAAGCGATATCTTCAGGATCAATTTTGGCTCCAGCAATTGTAATGGGCGGATTTGCTGCAGGATTGGCATTGCCGTTTACGTTGTTCGCTATTTTCCCAAGTGCTATGAATTCACTGCCACAATCAGGTGGTTGGTTGAATAGTGTAAAAGTTGTCTTCGGATTATTGGAAATAGCAATGTCATTGAAATTCTTAAGCATGGTTGATTTGGCTTACCATTGGGATTTCCTAACGCGTGAAATTTTTGTTGCTGTTTGGATTGCTGTCTTTGGTATAATGGGTATGTACTTACTCGGTAAATTAAGATTCTCCCATGATTCACCGCTTGAAACCATTGGAGTGCCAAGGTTTATGTTTGCTTTATCCTCAATTGTTTTTGCGATTTATTTATTACCGGGTATGTGGGGAGCGCCATTATATATGATTGATGGAATTGCACCTCCAAGAACGCACTCTGAAGATAATTTTAGATTTGTAAAAGGTAATCCAGAAGTGGAAGGTGACACCTTGTTTGCCCGCTTTAAAAATGAGATGCACGAAGTAGGTGATGGTTCAATATTAGTTTTCCATGATTTAGATAAAGGAAGAGAATATGCGAGATTAGCTAAAAAACCTGTTCTTATTGACTTCACTGGATATTCATGCGCGAACTGTCGTAAAACAGAAAACATGGTTTGGACCAATGATAAAGTTAGATCGATACTACAAGAAGAGATGGTTATAATTTCTCTTTATTGTGATGATAAAAAATTATTGCCAGAATCAGAACGTGTATTCTCTAAAGTATTGAATGGTAAAATGAAGAACTTTGGCAATAAATGGTCTGAATACCAGATTAAGAAATACGGACAGATTTCTCAACCATTGTATATTATTCAAGATTTAAATGGAAATGACCTGACTGAACCAAGAGGTTATGATCCAAACGTTGATGATTATCAAAAATTCTTGAAAAATGGAATTAAATTGTTTAAGAAAAATTCTGCTCAATAGTCAACTTTAAGTTTAGAAGAAGGGTACTCATGAGAGTGCCCTTTTTTGTTCTATGTAATTTTACTTAGCATGTACTATTGATTTTGATGTAAACACTCCAACTAGATGGTTTTTTTAATGTTGGTGGATAGCAGTTGTTGCACCTTTGTTGTAAAAAAACAAAATATCAATACAATGAAAAAAGCACTTTTATTTTCGATTTCATTCTTTGTTTCAGCGCTTGTGCTCGCAAATCAAAAAGCAGCAGCCTTAGTAATTAATTATACTAAAACCGATATCAGTTGCTTTGGCAAAAAGGACGGCAAAATTGAACTTTCAATTTCGGGTGGTAAAAAACCTTATGTGATTGTTTGGAGTAATGGGGCATCCGAAATGACACTTGAAAATTTAAACAAAGGTACGTATGCAGTTACTGTGCGAGATGCTTCAGGAAAGGAACAGATCGAATCAATTGCAATAACTTCTCCTTCACCGTTGTCAATTCAGTATAATTATCCAAGAGAAACCTATCTTGATGCATATAGTGGTAGCGTAAATGCTGCTATTTCCGGCGGTACACCTCTTACATTGGATGATAAGCCTTTTTATGCAGTTCATTTAAATGAAGCATTTGGAACAGAGAATGGATATATGATGCAAGATGGGATTTACACGATGAAAATCGAAGATTCTAAAGGATGTTCACTTTCTGTAAAAGTTAATTTGGATGTAGAAATAATCGATTCAAATAGACCTTCTCAAGGTTTAAAATTAGCCACAAAACAACCATACAATGGTTATGGATATGTTCAAATGAGCATTTATCCAACGAAAGCACTAAACCAGGTAGTTTCTATCATGGAAACAATTGAGCGATAGTTTGTTTATAGTTTAAGTTGCAAGGTAAAGAGGTGTGGGAGGTTTTCTTCCACACTTTTTTTGTTTAATGGTTAGATGAAGTAACCATTGACAATGAATTGTTCATCATTAACAGCGGATGTAATCATTGCGAAGTTGATATTCTTTATTTTTACGAAATGAATGAATTCCTTCAAACATCTATTGAGTTTTTGAAAGGTGTGGGACCGCAACGTGCGGAACTCCTGCGGAAGGAAATCAATATCTATACATTTAGCGATTTACTGAATTATTTTCCATTTCGATACATTGATCGATCGAAGTACCATAAGATTTCAGATTTACCGTATTTAGATTCATATGCCCAATTGAAGGGCAGAATTGTGCAGGTTTCAGAAGGAGGAAATGGAAAGTTCAAAAAACTTACGGCTAAATTTCAGGATGAATCTGGAATGATCGATTTAGTATGGTTTCAAGGAATTCGATGGATACGACCGTTATTAAAAGTAGGAGTGGAGTATCAATTGTTTGGAAAGGCAAAATTATTTGGTTCCACTTGGAACATTCCACATCCGGAATTAGCGGAGTATGATAGCATAACAGTAAAAACTGGATTGCAACCGGTTTATTCCAGTACTGAACGGCTAACTGCTGCTGGATTACATTCAAAAGGAATAGAAAGGCTGACAGCTGCCTTAATCCCTCAGATTAAAGGGCGAATCCCAGAAACATTACCACTTGATATTATTCAGCAAAACAGATTGATTTCCCGTGAAGATGCGTTTCGTTTAGCTCATCTTCCAAAATTTGAAAATGATTTTCACCAAGCACGATTGCGTTTAAAATTTGAAGAATTATTTATCCTTCAGATGGAAATGTTGTTGCGCAAAAAGATAAGCATGCACAAGTCCAGCGGCTTCGTTTTTAAAGAGGTTGGAGATGTGTTCAATAATTTCTACAACAATTATCTTCCTTTTGAATTAACAGGAGCTCAAAAGCGCGTGTTGAAAGAAATTCGGCGCAATGTGATGGAAGGTGTTCACATGAATCGTTTGTTGCAAGGTGATGTTGGTTCCGGAAAAACACTCGTAGCACTTTTGACAATGCTGATGGGAATCGGCAACGATTTTCAAGCCGCTTTGATGGCGCCAACGGAGATTCTTGCAACTCAACATTTTGAAACAATTAGTGAGCAATTAAAGGATTTACCTGTCAAGGTTGCACTGCTTACCGGTTCTGTAAAAAAGAAGAACCGCGTGCACATCCATGAAGGATTAGAAGATGGTAGCATTCATATTTTAATTGGAACACATGCCTTATTGGAAGATGTGGTTCAATTCCAGAATTTGGGAATTGTGGTCATCGATGAGCAACATCGTTTTGGAGTTGCACAACGAGCGCGTATGTGGAAAAAGAACACAACACCTCCGCATGTCTTAATTATGACAGCGACTCCCATTCCAAGAACGCTGGCAATGACATTTTACGGTGATTTAGATGTTTCAGTAATCGATGAATTGCCACCAGGAAGAAAACCAATTTCAACGGTTCATCGCTACGAATCATATCGTTTGAGGGTGTTTGGTTTTCTGCGAGAAGAAATCAATAAAGGCCGACAAATATACATTGTGTATCCGCTGATTCACGAATCAGAAAAGATGGATTTCAATAATTTAATGGAGGGATTTGAATCTATAACGCGTGCGTTTCCTTTGCCTGAATTCAAGGTGAGTATTGTGCATGGAAAGATGAAACCCGAAGATAAAGACTTTGAAATGCAACGATTTATTAAAGGGGATACACAAATAATGGTGGCAACAACCGTAATTGAAGTTGGAGTGAATGTGCCCAATGCATCTGTGATGATCATTGAAAGTGCAGAACGATTTGGTTTGTCGCAATTGCATCAATTGAGAGGTAGAGTAGGGCGTGGAGCGGAACAATCTTATTGTATCTTGATGACAGGAGATAAAATTTCAAAAGACACTATGAAACGCATTGAAACAATGGTGCGCACAAATGATGGCTTTGAAATTGCTGAAGTAGATTTACAATTGCGCGGTCCGGGTGATTTAATGGGAACGCAGCAAAGTGGAATATTAAATTTAAAAATTGCTGATTTGGCGCGAGACGGACAATTAGTTGTTCTTTCCAGAGATGAAGCAAAACGATTATTAGAAACAGATCCTCGATTGGAAAAACCAGAAAACGGAATGCTGCGTCAGATTATGGAGCATGTTTTTAGGTCGAAACCCGATTGGGGAAAAATCGCATAAAATTGAAAAAGATGAAAAAATTACTTGTAATGATTGCTTTTGTACTTCCAGTATTTTCCTTCGGACAATTAATGGATGGTAACTTAATGGACGAGGGACGAAAAATGATTTCAAGTTCAGACTTCGTTTTGTACGATTCAAACGAGGGGGTATTGTTTTACGAATTGGCAGTTGATCGCACGGGGAAAGTCACTTCAGCACGTTTATTGTCGGAAGGATCAACTATAACGGCGACTCCAACCCGCATGAAAGCACGCAATTATTTAGTTACACTTCAGTTTGAAGCGGCTACACATTATCCTCAATTCCATCATGTTCGTGTGAAAGTAACCTTTAAGGCGCCAGAAGAAGAAAAAGCAAATTAGTCACAATAAATTTGTTTGTATTCTTCTTGGTATTTCTCCATGATTTTCTTGCGTTTCAATTTTAAGGTTGGAGTCAATTCATTCCCATCGATTGAGAATTCCTTGTCAAGGAGTACAAACTTTTTAATTTGTTCCCAGTTACCGAATCCAAGATTGTACTTATCCACTTCTTCTTGTAAACGTGCAATAACTGCTGGATTTTTCACAATTTCAGCATTCGTTTCGCCACCTAGATTAACATTTTTACGTTGTGCCCATTCTTTAACAAAAGCAAAACTAGGAACGATATAGGCAGCTGGGAATTTTTCACTTTCACCAATCACCATCATTTGTTCAATGAAACGTGATTCTTTGAATTTGTTCTCCATTGCTTGTGGAACAATGTATTTTCCTCCTGAAGTTTTGAAAATTTCTTTCTTTCGGTCTGTAATCTTCAAGAAAACACCTTCCTGAAAAATACCGATATCACCCGTATGGAACCAACCTTCTGTATCCATTACTTCTGCAGTCGCCGTTGGATTTTTATAATAGCCCATCATCACATTTGGACCTTTTACCAAGATCTCACCATCTTCTGCGATTTTCACGGAAACACCATCAATTAATGCTCCTACTGTTCCAATGCGGATTCCTTTGTGAAAGCTATTTACTGACACAACAGGAGAGGTTTCTGTCAATCCATATCCTTCTAAAATAGGAATATTTGCTGCAAGGAAAATGCGCGCCAATCGTGGTTGTAAAGCTGCACTACCTGATGCAATTGCTCTCACGTTTCCACCAAGGGCTTGTTGCCATTTTGAGAAGATTAATTTTCGTGCAATCGCTAATTTGATTTTATACCACAGTGATTTTCCAACAACGTCGTATTCCTCACCAACAGAAACAGCCCAGAAGAACAATTTGCGTTTGATTCCAGTTAATTCATCTCCTTTAGCAATGATTTTGTCGTAAACTTTTTCAATTAAACGAGGTACAGCCGTAAATACTTCTGGTTTTACTTCTCGGATATTATCTCCGATAGTGTCCATCGATTCCGCAAAATGAATCGAGCAGCCCAGGTACATGTATAAGTAGTGCAACATGCGCTCATAAACGTGACAAACAGGCAAGAAACTTAGAACTTTCGAATTGCTATCTGCTGGAATTGGGTCTTGGCAAGCATCCACATTTGATAATAAATTACCGTGTGAGAGCATCACTCCTTTTGGATTTCCTGTTGTTCCAGAAGTATAGATAATTGTCGCCAAATCATCTGTTTTTACGACTTCCATGCGTGCATGAACTTCGCTTTCAGCTACGTCTGCTCCTGCATCAATAATGGAGGTCCAACTTTTACAACCATCTACCGCTTCAAACGAGAATAGATGCTCTAAACTTGGCACTTCAGCGCGAATATTTTGAATTTTTTGAAACAATTCATCATTGGCTAAAACGCACAGTTGAATTCCAGCATCGTTCATAATGTAGCGATATTCGCCTTCAGATATGTTTGGATACAATGGAACCACAATGGCACCAACTTGCTGGATGGCAATGTCCATGATATTCCATTCATAGCGCGTACCTGAAACAAGTGCAACATTGTCACCTGCTTTCACCCCCATGGCTATCAAGCCTTTTGAATAAGCCATTGCTTTGTCCAAGAATTCTTGTACAGACAATGGATTCCAAACGCCAATCGTTTTGGTAACAAACATCCGTTGGTTTGGATGTGTTTTCAATTGGTAATAAGGAATATCAAATAGACGAGTTGCGTGAATCATGATTTGCGAGTTTTGTTTCAAAAACGAAAATACTAAAAACAAGTTTTTAAATGAAGTAAATAATTTAAAATCCTTTTTTAAGCTAAATTGAAAATAGTTAATTGATCTTCTTTTATATTGTGTTTTTGGATTATAGTGGATGGGGTGAAAAGTAGTTATGTTTAATATTCGAATATTTCAAGATTTGAAAATTTCGAAATTGCAACTTCGCAATATTGCGAAGAAGGCCTTGTTTCATTGGTGCTCACAATGGTTTTTTGTTTGAAAGAGATTTTTTAACGAATAAAATTTTCAAATCATCAAATCATTTAATCTCTATTGGTTCCCGGAGATCTCGCAGAGTAGCGCAGAAGCTTTTCTATCAATATCAGAAGTTGGTGGTCGTCATTTGTGCCTTAAGTTTTCATTCAAGAATATCAATAGTTGAATGAATAAACATTTCCAAATTGCAACTTCGCAATATTGCGAAGAACACCCGTTTTTACTGGAGTGTTGAACGTTTTTTATTTACTAGTCTTGTTTCTTTTCAGAAAAGTGTGATTTAACTATTTAAATTTTGTTTTTCAAATCATCAAATCATCAAATCATCAAATCATCAAATCTTTGAATCACCAAATTTCTTTGCCGATTGTATTTCTTTAAATTTTCGACTAACGTCTAAATTTGTTCATTAGAAGAATATAAATATTCATTGATAAAGGGAGTACATTCGTCAGAATCAACTAGATGAAAAACTATCAGTACTTTTAGGTGATTAAGGCGTTTATAAAAATCCTTAGGGTGTAACTTTTAAAGTTCTTAAATTGTTTTAACTGCAGCTACTCGGAAATTTGAAAAGACATGAATACAATATCGTTGTAAAGGCGCAAACTAACCTGTTATATGGTTTTGCGCTTAAATTCCTCCGGAATCAGGAGGATGCACAGGATATTGTACAAGATGTTTTTGAAAAATTATGGGTCAACAGAAAGAAAGTTGAATTTGAAAAGGCGAAGAGTTGGATGTTTACATGCGCTCACAATGCAATGATTAATTTGATTAACAAGAATCAACGTTTACAGTTTCCTGGAAGTGAAAAACTTCCTGAAGCATCAAAAATGGAACGGAATATTTTTGAATCAAATCAAGTTGTAGAGAGAGCGGTAAGTATCTTGCCTCCGATTCAAAAAAGCATTATTCTTCTGCGTGACTTAGAGGGTTACTCTTACGAAGAGATTGGAGATATTTTACAACTTTCCTCTTCTCAAGTAAAAGTGTACCTGTTTCGAGCGAGAAATAAAATTAAAAAGCAGTTAAAAGGATTGACGGAACTAGTATGAGTAACCCATCATTTTCAAATATCGATCGTTGGCTCTTTGAGCTCATTGAAGGAAATTTGTCGGTAGAGCAAGAACAACAGCTCGAGGCATTTTTACTTCAACATCCTGAATTGGATGTAGATCGCGATATGTGGGAAATGGCGACGGTCCAAAAAGAAGAAGTTGTTTATCCTCACCAAGATCGTATCGTTCGCAGAAAACCTGTGGGTCTATACATGATGGCCGGTTTTGCATCCATTGCGATTTTTGTTGGATTAGGAATTATCGATTTTGTTTCAACTTCAACGAATTCAATCTACACACAACAACAATTAGCGACCGAACAATCGACTTCGACTCGAAGTATTCCTTCCACTGCACCAACAAATAAACAACAAACGTCTAAAACAGGACTTGAATTAACTGATTTTACATTCCGTCAAACACCAAACGAAAGAGAAGAATCAAATCAATCAAATCTTTCGGATGACGTTTACCGAGCAACGGTTGCCGAGCCTATCGAGATGCGACTTACAAATTCTTTCAATTCTCCGCTTCTTGGAACTACTAAAACTTCAATTGAAGAAGGTTACCGAGCTAGCCAAGTTACAAATAATTCAAATCTTTCAAATCCTTCAAATCCTTCAAATAATTCAAATCCTTCAAATCTTTCGAATCCATCGAATCCTTTGAATCAATCAACTCTTGAAATTCCTTCGAATAATTCAAATCTTTCGAATCAATCAAATCCTTCAAATCTCTCAAATCCTTCAAATCCTCTCATCGAAGACGATCTAGCAACAACTCCTGCTCAACCCTTGGACGTTGAAAGCTATAAAGAGAAAAATTATAGAACGGGACCAACATTCACAGCTAGTAACCGTTTCAGTTCAACGGATTACAAAGAAAGCTTCAGTTCACGCTTATCGAAAGCAAAACGTGCGTTGGCGCGAATGATGGACAATCCAGTTGCGCTTAAAAACTTAAAAGATCCATATTATCATATCCCAGCATTACAAGCAATGGATGTGAATTTCGGATCGGTTGGAACGCTTCTAGCAACACGTGTGCAAACATTATCGCGTGCGCAGTGGTTGGGTGAAGAAAATCAACAATTTATGAATCAAATATCTGTTGATGGATATGCATACGGAATTCGCGGTGGACTTGGTCTACAACTGAACAATGGTTATTATGCGAACGGTCAAATCATGAACAGTAGCGCGGCAATTACCTATTCCCCAAAATTTTCGGTAAATCGCAACATTCTTGTTGAACCTTCTATTCGCTTTAAAATGGGTAATAAATCATTGAATAGTTCAAAAATCACTGATTTGGGTCAAGCAGAAATGGATCGAGGAAATGTTTACGAATTCTATCCTTCAGGCTCTGCACCAATGGGTAAAGATTTATGGTATCGTGATATGGGCTTAGGTTTAATGGTGAATACAAAATGGTTCTTCATTGGTGTTCAGGGTGACAATTTATTCAAACATTATGATAACATATACTCAAACGCAACTGAAAAACGAGCAGGAAGACATTTCATTGCAACAATAGGCACAGATTACGAATCACAACGTGAGAATATTGGTTTATCACCTTACATTGTTTATCAGCAAAACGAACAACTTTCTGAAGCATGGTTAGGAGTAAATGCGCGTTATGAGTGGATTACCATGGGTGCAGCTGTTTCGTCAAATGCCGATTTAGTAGGGTCATTAGGGATGAAATTCAACCGATTCGCAGTGACCTATAACATGGATTACACGCACTCTTACTTATTTGATAAGCAAATTATTTCACATCAATTATCCCTGAGGTTTGTCGCCTTTTCTAATAAAAATAGACAGAAATTTTAAAAACTAAACGTCATGAAAAAGTTACTCATCATAATGATAATCGGTTTATCTAGCTTCGCAGCGAAGGCACAAGACCCAACTTTTACGCAGTTTTATGCGAATCCGTTGTACTTGAATCCAGCTTTTGCAGGTTCGCATGGTTGTCCGCGTTTTGCATTAAACTACCGAAACGAATGGCCAAGCTTATCTGGGAACTACGTAACATACAGTGCGTCCTATGATCAATATTTTAAAAATATTTCTGGTGGATTTGGTGTTTTAGCGACACACGATCAACAAGGACAAGGAACAATCAATACTTCGATGTTAGGTTTGGTTTACTCTTATCACCTTACATTAGGCAGAAAATGGAAGATGATGTT
>JAIOZF010000046.1 GCA_021740745.1 Crocinitomicaceae bacterium
ATCTGTCCAATCGCTTGTTTTAAAATTCAAGAAGTGCGATAATTTCTCAGCTGTCGATGGTAAGAATGGTTGTAACACAATGCTCAAGTTTGCAGTGATTTGCAAAGCAATATTCATAATGGTTTCAACACGCTTTTCATCCGTTTTTACCAACTTCCAAGGTTCTTGATCGGCTAAATACTTATTTCCTAGTCGCGCTAAGTTCATCGCTTCCGCCTGAGCATCGCGCAATTTGTATGCGTAAACTAATTTGCTGATTCGCTCGGGAATGGCTTTCATTTCTACCAATACTTCCTTGTCGTAAGCTGTAAGCTCTCCTTTTTCAGGAACTTTTCCTTCGTAATATTTTTGTGTCAAAACCAATGCACGATTGACAAAATTACCTAGTATATCTGCCAACTCACTATTTATACGTGTTTGGTATTCTTTCCAAGTAAATTCGGAATCTTTTGTTTCTGGAGCGATGGATGTTAACACATATTTTAGCTCATCTTCTTTGCCTGGGTAAGCTGCCAGATATTCATGCAACCAAACAGCCCAATTGCGCGAAGTAGAGAATTTGTCACCTTCTAAATTCAAGAATTCATACGCCGGAACATTATCAGGAAGAATTAAATCACCGTGATCCTTCAATAAAATCGGGAATATAACGGCATGGAAAACGATATTATCTTTTCCAATGAAATGTACTAATTTTCGATCACCAGTCCAATAATCTTCCCAGTTTTTATTATTGTCTAAAGCCCATTGCTTCGTTGCAGAAATATATCCAATTGGAGCATCTAACCACACATATAAGACTTTTCCATCAGCATTTGGAAGCGGAACTTTTACTCCCCAATCCAAATCACGCGTCATTGCACGAGAATGTAAACCACCATCAATCCATGACATGCATTGTCCAATCACTTGGTTTCTCCAAGCTTTTGGGTCGTGTTGTTGTACTCCATCTAATTTCCCTTCCTTGATCCAGCCTCTCAACCAGTCTTCGTGATTCGCCATTGGCAAATACCAGTGTGAAGTCGATTTTAAAATGGGTGTTTTACCACTTAAAGTTGATGTTGGATTAATTAATTCTGTTGGACTTAAATCAGACCCGCATTTTTCACATTGATCTCCGTAAGCACTTGGGTTTTGACATTTCGGACATTCTCCAGTGATATAACGATCGGCTAAAAACTGCTGGTATTCTTCGTCGAAGTATTGTTCAGAAGTTTCTTCCGTAAACTTTCCTTTTTCGTACAATTTCAAAAAGAAATCTTGGGATGTTTTGTGGTGAATTTCAGCAGATGTGCGGTGAAAAATGTCAAAAGAAATATTAAAATCCTTGAAGGCAGTTCCAATAATACCGTTGTATTTGTCCACAATTTCTTGTGGTGTAATTCCTTCTTTTTTAGCTCTTAAGGTAATTGCGGCTCCATGTTCATCGCTTCCGCAAATGAAAGCGACATCGTGGTGATTCATTCGAAGAAAACGAACAAAAATATCAGCGGGTAAGTAAACACCTGCAATGTGGCCAAGGTGAAGAGGTCCGTTTGCATAAGGCAAAGCGGCAGTAACGGTATATTTTGCTTTCGTCATCGACAATTAATTGAAAGCACAAAGATACTTTATAGAAATGATAACCTTATAATGGATTTTCTATAAAATGTCCTTATTGGTTATTAGACAGTCTAATTGTGTTTCTAATTCCACAAAGCGGATGTCAAAACTTTCTAATTCTTCAAGAATTGGGTTGTATACTTCCGGTTGAATTGGTAAAGTCACCCCTGTTGTTTTCAAATCACCATTCAAAATCATTTTGGAAGCAATAGCAACGGGTAAACCAACAGTGTTTGCCATGGAGGTATACATTTGATCTTCACCAATATTAACCATGGAGGCAGTAATCGAATAGTTTTGTTCCTCAAATTCATATTCAAATTCGTGGTACATTACCAACATGTCTTTGTCTTCTTTTCCTAATTTCCATTTATCTACCAAGATTTTTTCAAGCATTTGAGCAGGTGAAGCATCATGAACTCCAATGGGCTCATCTTTTTCAAATAAACCTAACCATTCAAATTTTTCAAAAAGGTGAATTCGATCTTCACGCAAGAAATCTTTTAATTTATCTTCAACTGATCGACTCAAATGATAAGGTAAGTAAGCATTCAAGAATGAACGTGGAGTCAAGGTTTCCGAGTTTTCCATTTTATAGGAATCATCCGTCATTCCTAATTCGATAAATACATTCCACGCTTGACAATAATCTGGTCTTCTCAATGTACCACGATAAATTGTAGGAACATCATCAATTCCATATGTTCGTCTATATGATAGTGAATCTCTGTTGGCATAACCTTCAAAAGATCCGTATCCTGCAATGTCAATTTTTGCCAGTCGACTAAACAGTCGATTATAGGGGATGTATTTGTATTCCTTGTGGTCTAAAAAGCAAGATGCACCGCCTTGTCCAGCCAAAACAACATTTCTAGGATTCCAAGTAAATTTATAATTCCAAGGATTGTCGTCACTTTCAGGGGCGATAAGTCCACCACAAAATGATTTGAATGAAGTGACTTTTCCACCCTTATCTTGAATAGCATGAATGATTTTCATTGCACTCATGTGGTCAATTCCAGGGTCAACACCAATTTCATTCATGATAACAATACCGGCGTCTTTTGCTGCTTCATTTAAATCGGCCATTTCAGCTGAAATATAGGAAGGGGTTATCAAATTCGTCTTGAAATTGATACAATCTCGCGCAATTTTCACATGAAATCGAGCGGGCAGCATGGAGATAACCAAATCAGCAGCACTGATTTCTGGTCTTCGTTCATTCGCATCAAGAGCGTTAAATGATAGCGCCATTCCGTTGGGGTGACCTCCAATTTTTCGATTTACCATCTCAATGTCCTGATCAACAATGCGCAATTTCCAATTGTAAATTGTTGAATTTTCAAGAAGGTATCGTATCAAAGAGGATGCTGATAGTCCTGCTCCTAAAATGAGTATTGTTTTCATATGCTTAACCTGAATGGACAAATGTACTGATTGAATAATTACATCTAGGTGTTAAAAGGTGTTTATTTTAGGTGGGTGATTGTTAAAATTTACACAACGATTCTGAAAAGAAAAGTAAACAAAGGTGAAAATGATATGAATTTCATCAGTAAAAAAATTATTTTTGCGCTACAAAACACACAAAATCATGGGAAGAGCGTTTGAATATCGTCGAGCAGCGAAAGAAAAGAGATGGGACAAAATGTCCAAATTATTTCCAAAATTGGGCAAAGCCATTACTATGGCTGCGAAGGAAGGTGGAGAAGATCCTTCTACAAATGCCAAATTGCGAACGGCTATTCAAAATGCAAAAGCTGAGAATATGCCGAAGGACAATATCGAAGCAGCAGTTAAACGTGCAACTCAAAAAGATATTAGTTCATTTACTGAAGTCATCTACGAAGGTAAAGGTCCGCATGGCGTTCTAGTTATGGTGGAGTGTGCTACAGATAATCCAACAAGAACTGTTGCGAATGTAAAGTCTTATTTCAATAAAGCCGGAGGAAGTGTTGTTCCAAACGGTTCACTTGAATTCATGTTTAATAGAAAATCGGTTTTTGAGATCCTAAAAACAGATTCAATTGATGCAGATGAACTGGAATTGGAACTTATTGATGCTGGTTGTGACGAAATTGAAGTTGTTGAAGATAAAGTATTTGTTTACGGCGATTATACTTCATTTGGAACGATAGCAAAAGCCTTGGAAGATTTAAATATCGAGGTGCAAAAATCGAATTTACAGCGTATCCCTACCTCACCAATTGATTTAACGGATGAGCAAATGAATGACGTTGAAAAAATGTTGGATAAGATCGAAGATGACGATGATATTCAGCAAGTTTTCACAAACATTGCATAGAGTTTCGTCATAGTTTGTTAGATTTAAAATAAATTTGATGATAATGAGTTATTGTTGAGTCAATAACGCTTTTAATACAAAAATGATTAATCGTTTAACTTATTTATTTCTTTTTGGATTGCTGCTAGTAATCGCGGCTTGTTCAACTGAAAAAAATACTTTGCTCAGTCGAAGCTATCATGGTATGACCGCGCATTACAACGGTTATTTCAACGCAACTGAATTGCTGCGTCAATCTATGGGTACATACAAAACGTCCTTAAAAGAAGATTTTTATAACATCCTACCAATTGATCCTTTGCCTAATAAGGAGGAGGTAATTGGAATGTATCCTGCTATCGATACTGCGATTGTGAAATGCACAAAGGTGATTCAGAAACATAGTATGCCAAGCAACGATAAGCCAGCTCTAAAGAAAGAAGAACACAATGACTGGATTGATGAGAATTGGATAACAATCGGACAAGCTCAATTTTATAGAAGAGAATACGATGGCGCAATGAAGAATTTCTTGTTTGTGAAGAAATTCTATTCAAATGATCCTTCCATATTTGTTGCTGAATTGTGGATGGCGAAAACTAATATTGAATTAGGAAAATATACAGAAGCTGGTTTTAATATCGCCAATATTGACAAGGCTTTAGAGCAGCAAAATTCAAAGGTAAAGGAACCAAAGGCAAAGAAGAAAAGTAAAAAGGACAAGGAACCTGAGCCTGCAGAAGTTTCTAAGAAAATGCTCTTTGATTTGCACAAGACAAAAGCGGAACTTTCATTAAGAAAAGGTGAAACAGATAAAGCAATTGCACATCTCACAACTTCTTTGGAGTTTGCCAAGAAATCCACAGATAAAGCCCGAGTTCTTTATGTGATGGCCCAATTGTATGAGTCTATTGGAAATAATACAGAAGCGAAAACACATTACACTAAAGTTTTAAAATACAACGCCCCTTACGAAATGAGTTTTAATGCTCGTTTGAAAAGAGCCTTTATGGGTGGTGATGAAAAAGTTGAAAAGGAATTGCAAAAAATGTTGCGTGATGCAAAGAATGCTGAATTTAAAGATCAGATTTATTATGCAATGGCCGACATTGAAATGCAAAAAGGGAATACACCTAAATCAAAGGAATACTTAACACTTTCTGCTTTTTATTCTACTACAAACAATCGTCAAAAAGGGATGTCATACGAACGATTGGGTAATTTAAGTTACTCCGAACGGAATTACGTGAGCGCCCAAAAATATTACGACTCTTGTTCTAAAGTTATTGCTGATAATTATCCAAACGCCGAAGCAATTCGAAATAAGGCAGCAAAATTGGCTGACCTTGTTGTTGCAGTAGAAACTGCATATTATGAAGATAGTGTTCAACGAATTGCAAAAATGTCTGAAGATGATCGAGTAGCTTTTATTGAGAAAGTTATTAAGCAAATCAAGGAAGACGAAAAGCGCAGAAAGGAAGCTGAGGCAAAGCGTTTACGTGAATTACAGGATAATCAGAACAATTTTGTTCAAAATGGCGGGAATGGAAATAAATGGTATTTCAACAACCCAAAAACACGAACAGAAGGTTATGATGAATTCAAGAAATTGTGGGGATCGAGAGAAAATGAAGACGACTGGAGACGAACAGACAAAACTAGTTTTATAATAATAGTGTCTGAAGGTGATTCTGCCGCTGTCGTTGAAGAAGTTGTGGAAAAGGATTCTTTAACAGTAGAAATGTTATTGGCAAATGTTCCCCTAAGCGATTCTGCAATGCAGGTATCTACTGATCGTTTATTAGATGCTTTGTATGTGTCAGGTGTTATTTACAAGGAGCAATTAAACGAACCTGAGCTTGCAAAAAAACAATTTAAAGCAGTTCGAACGAAAGAATTGATTTGTGAGACAGATATGTCTTCATCATACCAATTGTATAAAATGCAAGAAGGAACCGATGCTGCAACTGTCGAAAAAGATCATATTTTAGCTAATTACACGAATTCTGATTATGCGAACTACTTGCGAGATCCAAATTTCTTCGTTAAACGAAAAGAAATGGAGGCATTGGCTGTACAAGATTATGTGACCGTTTTAGAACGCTATAATCGTGGGGTTTACTATCCCGTTTTGTCTAAAGCAGAAACAGTTATCACTAGCGAGAAAGAAAATCCTTATCGTGCGAAATATATGTTATTGAAAGCAATGTGCATGGGACAAATGAATGCCGATAAAACCTTATTGCTTCCAGTTTTAAATCAGCTTGTGGCAGAATATCCTGCAACAGATGAATCGAAACGAGCACAAGAAATGATTGCAATCATAAATAATGGATATTCTAAAAACATTGAAGTAGATTTTAATAAAAAGTCAATTTATACATACAATGATAAAGCGGAACACTGGGTTATTATTTTCTTAGATAAAACTGAAAATTCTGGATTGGCAAAAACAAAAGTTTCAGATTTCACAAAAGAATTCTTTAGCCGAGAAAAGTTGAAGGTAAGCACTAAAATTTATGGAGATGATCAAAGTGTCATTGTAGTGCAAGATTTCAAAGATGACATGAAGGCCAAAGAGTTTGTGCGTGTTTATAAAGCAACGCGTAAGCACTTACTGGACTTACAAAAAGCAAAAACATTAGTAATTACTCAAGACAATATGCGTACCTTGTTCGAAACAAGGAATTTAGCAGAATACGAAATTTTCCTAGAAGAATATTATTGATATGTTGAAAAGAAAGGAAAAAGTCCAATTTGAAAGTCCAGATAGACTAAATAGATTGGTGGAAGGAACTAAAATTATTGGAGACGTTTTTTGTGAATCAAATTTGCGAATCGATGGCGAAATCCAAGGAAATATATCTACATCTTCTAAAGTTGTGATTGGCGAAGCTGGAATTTTGAGAGGAAACCTTACGTGTCTTGAAGCAGATATTGAGGGCACAATTGAAGGTAAATTGACGATTGAAAATTTATTGATTTTGCGTGAACAAGCGAAAGTTCATGGTGATATTGTTACGGGTAAACTTCACATAGAAGAGGGTGCTGTTTTTGTCGGTGCATGTAAAATGAATTCGAGTTTTTCTCCAACTTCAAAAATAAACGCGCAGTCAAATGAAAATGTTGTCTACTAAAGTCACATGAGCGACAACGATAATAAGAAGATTTCCAAATTTGCACGTTTTTCCTCATTAGGCATACAAATGGGAGTGATAATCGCTCTATTTACGTGGCTAGGAACCTATTTAGATGGAAAATATCATAATAAAATAGTTTGGTGGACTTTAGGTCTTTCACTTTTTGGAGTGATAGTTTCGCTGGTCTTGGTAATTAAAGAGGTAATTCAAATGAGTAAAGAAGATGAAAAGAAGTAGAATTTATTCTAAGCAGTTTTTTACTGCAATGTTGGCAGTTTTAACGCTCTACTTTTTGTTGGAAATGATGAATGTAATTCCTTTACATGTGGAAGGCTTGCTTTTAGTGCTTGCATCAATCTTTACTCTTTTTGCGATAGGGGTTTTGATCATTGCCGGCAGTCTTGACAGAGATGCTGAGCAGCTTGCAATTAAATTTCTATTACTTACAACCGTTCAAATGCTTTTAGTATTTGGTTTGGTTGGATTTGTGGTATTAACTAGAATGTTGGACTTCCGTTTGGTTGGATTTCATTTGTTGGGCTTGTTTTGTACCCTTCTTGGCATTCAATCCTATCTGCTTATTACCGTTAAGAACAAAAGTGTGTAAATAGTGAATTTTGGTATTTTTTATGCTTAAATGACCTTAGAATTACATTATTTCAATAATTAATTTTATTTCTTCCATTTTCAATTGTTTCTTTAGAAAGTTTACCTAACTTTGCGCCAAATTTTAATGCATTTTTTAAGGAATGACACATATAATGGCTCCAAAAAAGATAATGAAATCGTTAATTTTAGCTCTTTTTGCAATCTTCTTAGTGCATTTTGCAAATGCATCTTCATCGGCAGGTCAACATGAAGGCAAATCGGAAGAAAAAGAATTTGATGTAAATGGTATGATTATGCATCATATCAAGGACGCTCATGAGTGGCATCTTTGGGGACCAGAACATGGAGGGACTTCAATCTATCTTCCAATCATTTTAATAGATGGAGGTTTAAAGACCTTTTCATCTTCTCATTTTTACCATGGCTCAATAGTAGCAGTAAAAGATCACAAAACAGGTTTAGATGTTGAGTTTATAGCTGGAGCTGGTCCTGCAGAAGGTTATGGATTATTTCATGAAAAAATCTATAAATTGAACGAAGGTAAATTGTCAATTGAAGATGGTCATGTTCATGGAAACATTAAGGTTCTTGATTTTTCTATTACCAAAAATGTTCTTTCATTGTTTTTCGGAGCTATTTTTATTTTAATAATCATGTCGTCAGTTGCGCGCTTCTATAAGAAAAATGGAGCAGTTGCACCGAAAGGTTTAGCTAAATTTTTAGAACCGTTAATTGTTATGGTGAGAGATGATGTGGCTAAATCTAATATTGGAGAGCATAAGTACAAAAAGTACGTTCCTTATTTGTTGACAATTTTCTTTTTTATATTCTTCAACAACCTATTGGGCTTAGTGCCGATCCTTCCAGGTGGGGCAAACCTTACGGGTAATATCTCTATTACTTTGTTTTTAGCAATTTGTACTTTGGTTGTAACATTGGCATCTTCTAACAAAAATTATTGGAAGCATATTTTTGCAACACCGGGCGTGCCAGTAGCATTATTACCAATCATGATTCCAATTGAATTGGTTGGAATTTTAACAAAGCCTTTTGCCTTAATGATTCGTTTATTTGCAAACATGACAGCAGGTCACATCATTGTTTTGGCATTAGTATCTATTATCTTTATAAATAAAAATGCTGCATGGGGAGCCTTGTCGGTTCCAATGGCATTGTTTATTTCGGTGCTAGAACTTTTAGTTGCTTTTTTACAAGCTTACTTATTTGCGATGCTTTCGGCATTGTTCATAGGAGGAGCTGTGGAAGAAAGTCACCATTAATTAATTAGTAACTTTTTAATATACATAGTTATGTACGGAAGTATAGCAGCAATCGGAGCAGGTCTTGCAGTTTTAGGCGCAGGATTAGGTATTGGTCGTATCGGTGGTTCAGCAATGGACGCGATCGCACGTCAACCAGAAGCTTCAGGTAAAATTACAACAACGATGATTATCGCAGCTGCGTTAATCGAAGGTGTTGCGCTTTTCGGTGTGGTAGTAGGTCTACTTGGAGGAGCGAAGTAATTAAGATTCCCATGTATTAACGGTTGGTTAGTACATGGGTTTATTTTAAATGTTTAAAAAAGAATAAAATGGATTTGATATTACCAGAATTTGGTCTGTTGTTTTGGATGGCCTTGGTTTTTATTTGTTTGTTATTTGTTTTAACAAAGTTTATCTGGAAACCAATTTTAAGTTCAGTTAATGAGCGTGAACAAAAGATTTCTGAATCATTGGAACTTGCTGTAAAAACGCAAGCGGAAATGAAAGCGATGCAAGCGGCAAATGAGAATTTGTTGAAAGAAGCTAAAGCAGAAAGAGACGCAATCGTAAAAGACGCTAAAGAAACTGCAACCAAAATGATTGAAGATGCTAAGGTAGTTGCGAAATCAGAAGCGGAAAAAGTAATTTCTGCTGCTCGTCAAGCTATCGAAACAGAAAAAGGTGCCGCAATTGCTGAATTGAAAACACAGGTTGCTGCTTTCTCAATTGAAATCGCTGAAAAAATCGTTCGTGGTGAGTTGTCAAGCGATGACAAGCAAAAAGCATTGGCTGAGAAACTAGCGACGGACATCAACTTGAATTAATAACAAAGATGAAAGGAACGAAGGCAGCATCCAGATATGCGAAAGCATTACTTGAATTAGCGATTGAAACCAAAAAGTTGGATTCAGTTGCTGCTGACATGAACTATTTATTGGAAACAAGCAAAGAAACAACTGAATTTGTTACCTTTTTAAAGTCTCCAGTAATCAACAGTTCTAAGAAAATTTCAATTTTTCAAGAAATTTTCGGTCAATTCGAAGACCTTACGATGCTATTTATTAAGCAAGTAGCAAATAACAGAAGAGAATTTTTACTACCTGAAATCGCTTTTTCTTTTGACGCACAGTTAAAAGAATACAAAGGAATTGTTCCAATTACTATTGTTTCAGCTGCACCATTAAACAGCGCTACGAGAGAAAGTATTTTGAATAAAATCAATGCAAGTGTAAAAGGTGAATTGGAGGTAAGCGAAGTAATTGATGCAGATTTGATCGGTGGATTTATGGTTCGCATGGGCGATATGCAAATTGATGCTTCAGTTGCAAGTCAATTAAATAATTTAAAACAACGTTTAACAAGATAGGAGAGGAAAAAGCAGAGCTTTTGATTAAAATCAGCTTTCAAGCTGATTATTTAAGATTCGAAACTTTTCATTTTTTTTCTCAATTTAAATAAAGAACAACATGGCAGATGTAAAACCAGCAGAAGTTTCTGCAATTTTAAGAGAGCAGTTATCAGGATTCCGTTCTGAGGCTGAACTTCAAGAAGTAGGTACTGTTCTTCAAGTAGGAGATGGTATCGCACGTATTTACGGATTGAAAGGTGTTCAATACGGTGAGTTGATCGAATTTGATGGTGGTTTGCAAGGAATTGCATTGAACCTTGAAGAAGACAATGTTGGAGCTGTATTACTTGGACGATCTTCTCAAGTTAAGGAAGGGGATACTGTTAAACGTCTTGGTCGTATTGCATCTGTTCAAGTTGGTGAAGGAATGGTTGGCCGTGTAGTTGATACATTGGGTAACCCAATCGACGGTAAAGGTCCAATCGCTGGACAATTATACGAGATGCCAATTGAGCGTAAAGCACCAGGAGTAATTTTCCGTCAGCCAGTAACTGAACCTCTTCAAACAGGTATCAAAGCGGTTGATGCTATGATTCCAATTGGTCGTGGACAACGTGAGTTAATCATTGGTGACCGTCAAACAGGTAAAACAACTGTTGCGATTGATACGATTATTAACCAACGTGAGTTTTTCGATAGAGGAGAACCTGTTTTCTGTATCTATGTTGCAATTGGACAAAAAGGTTCAACGGTTGCGGGGATTGTTAAGAAATTAGAAGATGCTGGTGCAATGGCTTACACAGTTATCGTAGCAGCAAATGCTTCTGATCCAGCTCCAATGCAATTTTACGCTCCGATGACGGGTGCAGCTATTGGTGAGTTCTTCCGTGATTCAGGACGTCCAGCATTAATTATTTATGATGATTTATCGAAACAAGCGGTAGCTTACCGTGAGGTTTCATTATTATTACGTCGTCCTCCAGGTCGTGAGGCTTACCCAGGTGACGTATTCTACCTTCACTCGCGTTTATTGGAAAGAGCGGCAAAAATCATCGCTGATGATAAAATTGCATCTCAAATGAATGATTTACCAGAATCTTTGAAAGGAATAGTTAAAGGTGGTGGTTCATTAACGGCTTTGCCAATTATTGAAACACAAGCGGGTGACGTTTCTGCATATATCCCAACAAACGTAATTTCGATTACGGATGGTCAGATTTTCTTGGAAGGTGACTTATTCAACGCAGGTATTCGTCCAGCGATTAACGTTGGTATCTCTGTATCACGTGTAGGTGGTAACGCTCAAATCAAATCGATGAAGAAAGTTGCTGGTACATTGAAATTGGATCAAGCACAATACCGTGAGTTGGAAGCGTTCGCGAAATTTGGTTCTGATTTGGATGCTGCAACTAAAGCAGTACTTGATAAAGGAGCACGTAACGTGGAAATCTTGAAGCAAAAAGATGGAGATCCAATGTCAGTTGAAAAGCAAATTGCAATCATTTTCGTTGGAACAAAAGGATTAATGCAACGTGTACCAGTTTCAAAAGTAAAAGAATTTGAAAAAGAATTCTTGAATTTCTTAGAAGCAAAACATGCTGATGTATTGGTTGCTTTAAGAGCTGGTAAATATACAGATGAGATTACTGACACCTTGACAAAGGTTGCAAAAGAATTAGCTGATAAATACTGATAGAATTATAAATTAAGAAATATGAATTATGAATTGGTTAGCTAGTTCATAATTTATATTTCATAATTCATTTGAAATGGCAAGTTTAAAAGAAATACGTAATAGAATTACTTCAGTCGGTTCAACAATGCAGATCACTTCAGCAATGAAGATGGTTTCTGCTGCTAAGTTGAAGCGTGCTCAGGATGCTATTACGCAAATGCGCCCTTATTCTGAGAAGTTACAAGAAATACTAAGCAACCTTAGTGCTACACTTGATCTTTCAGAGAATGCATTTTCAGATAGCCGTGAAGTAAAGAATGTACTAATTGTTGGTATTACTTCAAATCGTGGTTTGTGTGGTGGATTCAACAATAATATTATTAAACGAGTAAATGCATTGGTGAACGAAGAGTATACTGGTGTTAATACGCACGTTTTATGTTTAGGTAAAAAGATAAAAGATGCTTACAAGCGTTCTGATAAGTATTATATCAATGACGAATTGGCACCGGTAGAAGATATTTTTGCTGCATTGAATTTCGAGAATGTCTCAACTATCGCAAATGAGTTAATGAATTGTTTTGCTGCGAAGGAATTTGACAAAGTAGTTGTGGTTTACAATAAATTTGTGAATGCTGCCACTCAAGTTGTGATGACTGAGCAATTATTACCAATTGTGCCAACTGCACAAATAGGTGATAAAGCGACGGGAGATTACATCTTTGAACCTACTAAAACAGAAATCGTTGAAGAGTTGATTCCAAAATCATTGAAGATACAATTGTTTAAGTCTTTGTTAGATTCTAATGCATCAGAACATGGCGCACGTATGACAGCAATGCACAAAGCAACTGATAACGCGAAGGAACTTCAAAAGAATCTGAAATTGAGTTACAATAAAGCACGTCAAGCTGCTATTACAAATGAAATCTTAGAAATTGTTGGTGGTGCGGAAGCATTAAACAACTAGTTAATAAAAAAGTAAAAAGGGCGAAACTGATTCAGTTTCGCCCTTTTTGTTGCTAGGAATTTTTTTTGAAATTACTCTTCCGAATAAACGCGATGAACCCGTTTTGAGATAGAGGTCAACACTTCATATGGAATAGTGTCATTTGCCTCTGCAAATTTCTCTATTGTCTGATGTGAACCTATGATTTCTACTAAATCTCCTTCGTTCGCTTTTGTTTTAGATACATCTACCATAATCATATCCATACACACACGACCAACAGTTTCACATGCTTTCCCATTGATGTAAACACTACCTTTTCCATTGCTTAAACTGCGTCTAAAACCATCAGCATAACCAACAGGTATAATCGCAATTTTCATTTCCTCTTTGGCAATAAATGTTCGACTGTAACCGACACTCTCGCCTTTTTTAATGCTTTTTATTTGAGAAATAGCGCTATACCAATATACTACTGGGACAAGTTTGCGTTTGACTACTGGATTGGTAGAAAGGCCATACATGCCAATTCCAACCCGCACCATATCAAATTGAGCATCCGGGTAATTGCTTATTCCTTCTGAATTCAAAAGATGACTGAGAAATTGATAATTCAATCTGTTTTCAATATAGCTAACCGCATTTTTGAAATGAGCAATTTGGTGCTCTGTAAAACGTTTATCGCGACGATTATCTGAATCGGCTAAATGAGAATAAACACTCTTTACATATACTTCAGGTTGTGCCTGCAACATATCACACACCTTCGGAACATCTGTCATTTCGAAACCTAAACGCTTCATGCCAGTATCTAATTTCAAATGGATTGGGTAATGTGTTTTTCCATGTAAAATCAATTCTTTGATGAAGCTATCCAACTGCTTTAGGGTAAAAATTGCAGGTTCTAAATTGTTCAGAATACAGTCCTCAAAACCATCTTCCTCTGTATTCATGACTAAAATTGGAAGTTGAATACCGTGTTTGCGTAATTCGACACCTTCATCGGCATAGGCAACACCCAAATAGTCAATACCTTGATTTTCCAAATAAGCTCCCATTTTCTCTAAGCCAGAACCATAGGATTGTGCTTTTACCATTGCCAATATTTTTGTAGAAGGCAATAAACCAGACTTTAAAACAGCTAGATTATGTCGAACCGCACTCAAATTAATTTCCACATAAGTAGTGTGATTTTTTAAACGGAATGATCGTGCATAGCGCTGCATATCTGCTTTACGTGAACCTTTAATTAACACAACGGTATCAATGAACTGTTCTTCAAGAAGCGCAGGCGGATCAATAAATAGAAGCTGATCTGGTTTAAATGGTGCAACAATCTCTTCAATTTGTGATTTCTTCGAACTATTTTCTTTATCCAATCCAATCACTACAACGCGCTTTCTATTTCCCGCTAAGCGCAGTTGATATTCGAGCGAGTGAATGAGTGCATCCAAATCCAAATTGTAAGTATCGTTGATAATCGTATTTCCATTGATCCCTTCAAACGATTCAAGGCGCATTGCTAATCGAGATAAGGACATGATTTTGTCATCAAATCTTGTTTTTTCTCCAAGTAAATAATGAGTTACTCCAAGAGCCAGTAGAGCATTGTTAATACTTGCTTGATCGTTAAATGGCAGCAACTTAAGTTCTTTTTGAAAGGAACTAGCTGATAATTGAATGCCGTTTATTTGTTTTTGTTGATTACCGGAGAGAGCAATTGAGGAAGGGTAAAATGTCTTTTTTACTGAGGAGAATAGTTGTAATTTTTCATTCAAATGCTGCTCTGAACTTATAAAATTTTCTTCATGAGCCCGACCAAAAGAAGTAAAAACACCAATAGTTGGATGTACGATTTCTAATAAACGTTCCATCTCACCAACTTTGGAGATCCCCACTTCAATTAAAGCAACATCACAGTTTTCAGTCAACTCTAGTAAGGATAATGCAACGCCCAATTGAGAGTTGAAACTTTTGGGAGATCGAATTACTTTTAGTTCTGGACTAATCAAGTGATATATCCATTCCTTAACGGTTGTTTTACCTGCGCTACCAGTGATTGCTATTAAGGGATAATTGAATTTTTTACGGTGATGAGCAGCCACTTCTTGCAAAGCGAAAAGAGTATCTGTCACTATATAAAACGCTGCCTCTTTAAAATTGGCTGTATCTATTTTTTTGGAGACAACAAAACAGCGAACTCCTTTGTCGTAAGCATGTTGAATAAAGGAATGTCCATCTCGAAATTCACCTTTCAAAGCAAAAAATAGTGTGTTTACGCCGTTAACGATGTTTCTTGAATCGTAAGCGATGTTTTTAAACACAGTTTTATGGTCAACTCCTATGAATTGCCCTCCAAGTTGTTGTTCGAGATCTTTATGTGTCAGTTTTAAATTCAATGTGCTATTTTATTGTAGCACGCACGACAGAGGGGTTTATATTTCTCCACAGCACCAACGAGTACCTGGTCTTTTTCTTCTGCTGTACGATGCGAAAACTGAGCTAAGTTACCACAAGAAACGCAAATGGCGTGAACTTTTGTAACATATTCTGCGATAGACAACAATTGGGGCATTGGACCAAAAGGCACACCTAGATAATCCATGTCAAGTCCAGCGAGAATTACACGAACTCCTTTTGATGCAAGGGTATTGCATACTTCAACTATACCAAAATCAAAGAATTGAGCTTCATCTATTGCTACAACAAGTTCATTTCTCCAAGTGGCTAAAATTTCACTTGAATCGTTTACAACTATCGCCTTTAATGAGCTACCTTGGTGACTCACTACATTTTCTTCGCTGTAACGATTATCAATTTGTGGCTTGAACAAAACCATTCGTTGGTTTGCAAATTCAGCGCGACGCATTCTACGTATAAGTTCTTCAGTTTTTCCAGAAAACATGGATCCACAAACGACTTCTATCCAACCGTGCTGTCTTCCTTCACCTGGGAATTGTTCTAAAAACATAAGTTATTTGTTTGATTTGGGTTATTAACATTGCATCGAAGAGAATTATATTCACCTTTGGTTACTCACCATTCTTCTTCTTGGTAACTTTACACTGCTAAAGTCGCTATTTAGTTGTTGCAATCAAAAACAACGTTAGCAACTTTGGGTTTATGTTGAAAAAATCATTCAAGTACTATGACACATCTTACATCATTCGAAAGTCGAATTAAAACAATTGAGGTTTTAACCAAAAAATTGGCATCGCAAAAACTATCACCCGAAGAATTGGAAGAGTTAGTTGTTGCAAGCCGCGACTTATATGAAAGAAGTGTGATTTTACAGTACAAAGCTTTCGAAGAAAAAGTGTTTGGTGTTAAGGAAGAAGTTGAAATTGTTGAGGAAAAAGTAGAGCTCGATAAGCCAGAACCAGAAATGATTGTGGCAGAACAACAAGTGCTTGAGTCAATTGATGAAAATCAGGAAGAAGAACTCCAAGCATTTGATTTTAGTTTATTCGATGAGCCTCTTAATGCAGTGATTGAAACCGAATTGAAAGAAGAGGAGGAGGAACATATTTCAATATCACATTCTATTTCTGAAGATCATGGTGTTATTGAAGAAAAAACGATAATAGAGGAAGTCAAGATTTCACATTCGCCCTCTGAGGTTGATGCTTTAGCAGCAAAATTTGCGAAAGAAGTGAAACAAGCAGCAACTGGTTTCCAACTTCCAAAAATTGAAACATTAGTTGGTTCTTTTGGATTGAACGAGCGTTTGCAATTTATCAATGAATTATTTGAGGGCTCAAGTGAATCTTTCGCCGACGCTATTAAAATAATTGATAATCTATCAAGCCATGAAGATGCTTTTAGACAAGCCGCAAATTTTGCCATTCAATACAATTGGGAAAAAGATAGTGAAACAGTGACTGACTTCTTAACTAAAATTCAACGCCGCTATGCGTAATATTTTTCTTTTATCGACTCTATTTATCCATCTTATAAGTTTTGGACAAATTGAGGAGGTAAAACGAATTACGCAGACTTTATGTTCTTCCGAATTTCATGGTCGGGGATATGTAAATAGAGGTGATTCAATCGCTTCTGAATTTTTAGCTGCAGAGTTTCAAAAATTGGGTGTTAAGCCTATCAAGAAATCCTATTTTCAAGGCTTCAAGCATACCGTAAATACTTTTCCGGGAGCAATGCTCGTTCGAATCGATCAGACAGTTTTAATTCCAGGGACTGATTTCATGGTTGATCCATCATCATGTGGTGATAAAAGAGTCCTCAATCCTAAACGCATTTCAATTGAAACTGCCTTGGATACTGATAAACTGATTGCTGAGATAAAATCAGTCATTAACAGTAGTTTGTACAATTCTGTGGCCTTTGATTTCGCTGGTGCCTCAGCTGATACCTTGAAAAAATTGCGCAGTCTTCCCGAGGAGGTAGCGGGATTACTTCCTGTAATTCATGTGACTTCAGAAAAGTTCACTTGGTCGGTTGGACATGAACAAACAAAATTTCCCTTGATTCTCATTCGGGATACAGCAATGCAGTTTGATAAAGAAATGCACATTGCAATTGAAGCAAAATTGATTGAAAATTATGGATCACGAAACGTGATAGCTTATTTGCCGGCGAAGAAAAAATCAAAGAAGACGATTGTTTATACAGCGCATTATGATCATTTAGGTCGAATGGGAACGAACACTTATTTCCCAGGTGCAAATGACAATGCATCTGGCACAGCCATGCTATTATCTATGGCAGCATATTTTAAAAAGAATCCGGTTGATTACAATGTCCTGTTCATCGCTTTTGCAGGCGAAGAAGCTGGAATAGTTGGGTCAAAGCATTTTGTGGAAAATCCAACATTCAAACTGAAGAAAATGTCTTTCTTACTGAATCTTGATATTATGGGAAGTGGTGAGGAAGGTGTAACAGTTGTGAATGCGACCTTGTTTGAAAAACAGTTTGCCTTATTGCAAGAAATCAACAAAGAAAAACAGTTGTTGGCACAAGTGAAGTCAAGAGGTCCTGCAGCTAATTCAGATCATTACTGGTTCACCCAATTCAATGTCCCTGCATTTTTCATTTATACGATGGGACCAAACAAGCATTACCATGATATTTTTGATACTTACGAGGAACTCAGTTTTGTAGAATATCAGGATATCACTACTATGTTGGTCGAATTCGGGAAGCGCTTCACGAAGTAAGCTTTCACAATATAGAGCGCAGAGTAAAGCGAGTCTTCTCAGAAATCTCTGTTTTTTACTTTCTATTATCTAGTTCCAAGTCTCTAATGCCTATCTCTAATGCCTATCTCTATTTCCTAAGGCCTAGTTCCCAATTCCCTTGTGTCATTTCAGAAATATTCCTTACTTTGGTTCTTCAAACTACAGTCTTATGAAATTTTTCAGTTCAGCACTCTTTTGTTTACTGACAATGCTTGTTTTTGGTCAACCGTATGGAGGGACTGAGAAAGTGAAATTGAAAAAAACAGATATTTCCAAGGCTGCCACTTGCACGCCTCCAACAGCTACCACTTATTTAGAATTGAACAATGTGCGTGCGATGGTGCATACTGCGGGAAATCTTTGGCAAGTGCCGAATCAAAACTATTCGCAATACGAAATTCCTAAAAATTCGGGCATTATGGCCTTGTTTACTTCGGCTCTTTGGTTAGGAGGAACAGATGTCAATAACCAGTTGAAATTAGCTGCTTTGCGTTATCGAAATGGCCAAGATTACTGGACTGGACCGCTTTCAAATACCTTTGCAGAAACAACTTATGAGAACTGTAGCAAGTACGATAAGCATTTTATTACAACTCAAGACATGGTGCGTGAATTTAATTCTTGGTACCTAGCTGGAATTGAAGATCAGCAAAATGGAACAAATACACAAAGTGAGTTATTCCCTGGATACAAAGTTCCTGAAATTATTAAAGAATGGCCAGCACATGGAGATGTTTCTCAAGGACAAGATTATTACTTGGCTCCGTTTTTCGATAACAACGAAGATGGAAATTACAACTGGCAAGATGGTGATTATCCTTATTATGATATCAACAGAGAGAAGCAATGTAAAGTAGATCGAGAAGTTTCACTTTATGGTGACATGAATTTCTGGTGGGTGATGAACGATAAGGGGAACATCCATACTGAAACAGGTGCAGATCCAATTGGTATGGAAATTCGAGCGCAAGCGTTTGCTTTTGCATCAAATGATGCGATCAACAATATGACGTTTTACAATTATGAGTTAATCAATCGAGGAACCCAAACGCTTTACAATACCTATTTCGGATTTTTTACGGATGGTGCATTAGGAGACCCTTTTGATGATTACGTGGGTTGTGATGTAAATCGTGGACTCGGCTATTATTACAATGGAGATAATTTCGATGGTGAAAACTCAGGCTTTAAAGGCTATGGCTACAATCCACCTGCTGTTGGTGTTGACTTTTTTGAAGGACCATATCAGGATGATGATGGGATTGACAATGCATTTGGAATTGGAACGGATGAAGCATTAAATGGAATTGGGTATGGTGATGGTATAATTGATAATGAACGCTTCGGTATGCGCCGATTCTTATATTATTCAAACACTACAAATGGTGCAAACCCAAATCAAACCGATCCAATTTCAGCATCTGATTACTACAATTATCTAAAAGGATTCTGGAAAGATGGTTCTAAGTTTTATTATGGTGGAAGTGGACATATTTCGGATGCTGAAGCTGACCCTTCTGTTCCTTGTGATTTTATGTTCCCCGGCGACACAGATCCTCTTGGTTGGGGAACAAGTGGCGTTCCTCAAGAACCGTGGACTGAACAAACTGCTAATAATCCGCCAAATGACCGTCGATTTGTTGAATCTGCTGGACCATTCATCTTAAAACCAGGTGCAATTAATAACATTACAGTTGGTGTTGTTTGGGCACGATCGACTGCTGGAGATCCATTCGCATCGGTAGAAATGCTTCAGCGTGCTGATGATAAAGCACAAGCTCTTTTTGAAAATTGTTTTAAAGTACTAGAAGGTCCACATGCGCCAGATTTGGAAATTCAAGAATTGAACAACGAATTGATTTTGACGATTTCTAATAGTAGTTCTTCGAATAATTACAATGAATTATATGAAGAATATGATCCATTCATTGTGGCTTCAGATCCTGCTGCAGATAAATTCTATCGTTTTCAAGGGTACCAAATATTTCAATTGAAAAACAAACAAGTTTCCTTATCAGATTTAAGTGATCCATCAAAAGCGCGACTAGTAGCTCAATGCGATATCAAAGACAACGTTTCGAAAATCATCAATTTTGAATTCGATGACGATTTAGGAGCGAGTATTCCAATCGAACGGGTGAATGGTGAAAACAAAGGAATTCGTCACAGCTTCAGTGTGAAAACAGATTTGTTCGCACAAGGAAATACTGAATTGGTTAATTTTCAGCGTTATCATTACATCGCTGTGGCGTATGCGTATAACAACTATAAAGATTATATCCCGACAGATCCTGGTTCCCTAGACGGGCAACAACGCAAATACTTATTAAGCAGAAAAGCTGCAGTTGGTGAAGTGAAGCCAGTAGAAGCTATTCCACATAATCCAATGCCAGAATCGGGAGGAACCTTACATTACTTAGAGTATGGTGATTCACCGGAAATTAGACGTCACGATGGATATGGAAACGGAAATAGAGCGCTAAATTTGAATGCTTCGTCACAAGCGAACATTCTCGAGAATGGCTTCATGGAGAAACCAAGCTACCAAAAAGGAGCTGGACCCATCCATGTGAAAGTAATTGATCCTTTGAATTTAGCAGATGGTTATTTCGAATTGCGATTCCGCGATTATGTTGAAAGTACTTCAAATGGCGCCGATACTGCGAATTGGATTCTATATCGTTATTCAGATGAAAACGGACAATTATTGGATTCTGTCACTTCACAACAAACCATTCAAGTGCAAAATGAACAACTTGTACCGCAATGGGGAGTTTCTGTTCAAATTACACAAGAAAAGTATTATGGCCAAGCAGGAAATGCCAGCGTGAAAATTACAGATATGATTTCGGCAACAATGGAGTACGGTGATTCTTCGAAACAATGGTTGAATTTCGTGAATGATAACGCTGCCTTTTACCCAACGAATTGGATACGCTCAGGGGATTTTGTTCCTACTACTGACGATTGTATACCAGTTGGAATGCCTCAGGCAATAACATATGCTAATCCATGTGACTATGGAGATGAAATGGGTCAAGACCCCAATAGTGTTTTTGATCAATTAATAGACGGTGGTATTGCGCCGCATCGTTTAGTTGGATATCAGGCCGATTTTATGCCTTTGGCATATTACAATTTAACATCTCCCGGTTCGTCTAGAACAAATGCTTCTATCTCATTCTTGCCAAGTGTAGACATAGTTTTCACTACTGATAAATCCAAATGGACCCGTGTTCCAATTATCGAATTAGGCAGAGAAGCAAGTTTGAATGTTGGTAATGCAGCTCCTGGAGCGATGCGCAAAAGTCCAAGTGTGGATAAAAATGGTAATCCTGACAATTCTGGAACAACTGGTATGGGCTGGTTCCCTGGCTATGCAATAGATATTGAATCAGGTGCACGTTTGTACATGGCTTTTGGTGAAAACTCCTTCTTAGGTGCAGAAAATGGTGCTGATATGAAATGGAATCCAACCAATCGTTTGACAGACAACTTAGGAAATCCGTTGATGGGAGGAATGCACCCTGTTTATGTGTTTAGTTACAAGCAAAAAACGATTTATAACTTCT
>JAIOZF010000047.1 GCA_021740745.1 Crocinitomicaceae bacterium
AAGGGCCGTGGAAGACTACCACGTTGATAGGTCACAGGTGTAAAGACAGTAATGTCAAAGCCGAGTGATACTAATTACCCGTAGACTTATAAACTCTACTTCACCTGAAATTACTACTTCAATCATCCGATATATCAATCTAGACTTTAAGACATTATGACTTAAAGAGATCAAGACATGATAACAGGAACAGGACTTGTCCTAAAATCCTAACATCATTCAGTCTTGATATCCAACAAGTCAAAGATTTCGGTGTCTATAGCAGCAGGGTCCACCTCTTCCCTTTCCGAACAGAGAAGTTAAGCCTGCTAGCGCTGATGGTACTGCCCTTTTGAGGGTGGGAGAGTAAGTCGATGCCACCTTTAAGAACCCCAATTGTGTAAACAGTTGGGGTTTTTTTGTGGACTGAAGGATAGGTGACCAAAATCAAACAAATTAAAACAAGATGAAACAAAACTACTCGCTTCTCTTTTGGTTGAACACCTCAAGAATGCAATTAGGAAAGGCAGGCTTATCAATTCACCATATACTAAATATTTATATATTGGGAATCTTCTGAAGTTTCGCTTTGATAACTCATTATTCAATGAATGCTGTGATCCCTTAATTGGTTGCCAATGAAGCTATTTAATTAAAGAAATAGTAAGAGCCTCTAAGCAAAACGATACATATTGGAGAAACCTTTATTTTAAAAAACAATAATAAGATAGCCAAGCATACTTGTTGGAAATCAAATTCCACTCTCTAATATGTAAAAGTAAAAATGCTTAATCCGTTGTTCTATATTAATACACTATTGAATTAGATTTTTTTACCTTTATAATAACAATAAATTATTTTTATGTCTGCATTTTTCAATAAAGAATATGAATTATTCTACCATACTGTTACATTCTTAGTTTCTTATCATCAAAATGATCGAGCTGTTGAAAATTATAAAATAGAAATAGAGAAGTTCACTTTAGAAAAAAATGAAAAAAAATTGGCGAATGCAAAAGAATTTTATGACTACTGTGTTAGTAAACGCAACAGTGATCTTGAAGCTTTTAAATCAAATCAGGCAGTGTTAAAAGCAAAAGCGAATAAAAACATAATGCAAACATTAATAGATATAGATTTATTAATTCGTACTAACAATTATCAAAAATAAAAATCTCTGAAATTAATGACTTTGCCATTATCTGTGGGGGGCATTTCCATGAAATATACTTATTCAAAAGATAACTGCCTATTTAAGTGGTTATTTGCTAATTAGGTTTTTCTTCAGAAATCATTTCAAACTTAAGAAGCTCCTATTTAATCAAGGATTTTGCCTTTAAATGAATTTTGTGATTCAAATAAGTTTTGTCAATTGTTACAATCAAGTCAAACAAATCTGCTCCATCGAAACTTTCGCGAGCAAAAAAAGCAGTTGTCTCTGTAAAATGATTCAACGCTGTTAGGATCATGCAAGCGTTGTATAATTCATGTTTTGATTGTGTTTATATAAGCGTTCAAACCTTTCTACTAAAACATCAAAAACCCCAATAAAACAGCCTTTAACACTTAACTTAATTCCGCGCAAAAGCGTTCCTTATAAGGAACATTCTACGTAAATATAGGCTTTTTCGATAATGTTGCCAATTTTTAAGGAGGAAGCGATATCATTTTTTGAAGGAGTGGAATTCACCAACTATGTTGCATAGAAGACTTCCATAAAAGTTGAATTATGGTTTAGATTATCAGTTAAGCGTATCTGTTATTTGTCACAAACGTATCAAAGTCATCGATTCTTGATAAAATCGGTTTCACTGTCGCACAGCAATTCCATAGAATCAATTAAGCGCTTTCAATTCGTATTTCGTATTAGGGCAATTAGCGCATGTGTTACATTTATTTTCTCGACACCTCGTTTTTCGTGCTTCGCGTGCAATGCTTCGATATGTATCGTCGAAATAATTTTCGCATCCTTCATGCATTTCTGAAGGAGTCATACCACCAATGGCATGGTGCGGTCGAACTTCATTGAATTCATAAACGAAATTCTCTAATTCTTTCTTGAGCTTCTCCTCTTCATCAATCTGCTTTCGGTAGAGCCATCCTTGTTTCAAAATTTTATTATGTGCTTCAATTTGTGTATTCCCAAAACGAATGTCGTGCAAGGCCCTGTATTTGGTTAAATTTTTAAGGTTGCTTACATAAGTGTTTACAATGGCATTGTGGTTTTCACTGCCTCCATCAACAAGTAACATTACGTCTTCTTGAATGGATCCAAATTCTTGCTCATACGCCATCTTAATTGTTTCAACCCTATTTTTCGCACTCAGCTGTGCACTAACCATATGGGATAATACTTTGCGCGAATAATTGTCTACGAGCAAATAAATGTAGTATGTTTTAAGTCCAATTTTGAATTGAGTAACATCTGCATGCCAAACTTGGTTGCAACGCACCGCCTTAATTCCTGGTTCATTTTTGCGTTTTCGAAAGGCTGGCTTTGCTCGCCGTATACCTAAAATCCGCGCATATTTGTACCACGTAGAAGGGGAGGCGTGGAGTAAGTCATTTCTTCGGGCATGATGAGCGATTGAAGAAATTGGCCAGTGTGAAAATTCTTCGTCAGTTAATAAGCGCTCCATTGTTTCAACTTCATCACGCATTAATTGATGTGGCTGACGAGAAAGACACCAATCAATAGCAGAACCACCACAGTCGGAGTACATTCCAAGAACCCAAAGATTATAAGTTGCTTGAGTCAAACCAAAACAGTTCAACACTTGTTTTAGAGGTAGCGCTGTTCTTGCGCGTTCAACCACATCAATGAGATCTGCCTTGTTCTTTTTAAATTGTTGTTTGATTACTTTTTCATTGGTAACACTTTGAATGAAACGACCGATACGAACATAGGTCATGAATATGCGTTTCGCATTTTTAGACCGCACAAACTCTTTTAGCATGGCAAGTTCAGATTGTGCCAGGTCATTTAATTCACACCCAGTATATTTATCTTCGTTTTCATTTCTCCATCTATGGATGGTGTTTCTCGGAATCTTTTTTCTTAAAGAAAGTGGAATGACATCTTCCAGTCCTTTTCTGTAAAGATGCTTAATTGATGTGTCATAAGAGGTTCTGTATCGCATGCGCGATAAAATAATAGAAATTATCATATTGATTGATAATCAGGAAAGTATGGATTCGTTTTTTTCTGTTTATCGGAAGGTTTTACTAAGGTTACAGAATTTGTAATGACGTTTTTTAATATATTATAGGTATTAAAACGGCTTAATTTAATTAAATACAGTCGTTATAGTAGCGCTATTTAATATAAAAAAGTATATTTACAGATTGAAAATAATGTTTTAACGGTATGGAATACATAGAAAGATCTCTTGAAAAGCTGATAAAGGAATACCTACAACCGAACAAGGTGGTTGTTATTCTGGGAGCAAGGCGGGTAGGTAAGACAGAGTTGATCAAACATTTGATTTCAGAGATCGATGAAAAACCAATGATACTAAATGGTGAGGATCAAGATGTACATCTCGCTTTGCAGGATCGAAGTATCAGAAACTATAAACAGATGTTGGGTAGCACCAAATTACTTGTGATTGACGAGGCACAAGCAATACCTGAAATAGGACTAAAACTTAAATTAATGGTCGATTCTATCGATGGACTAAAGGTACTCGTAACAGGATCTTCGGTATTCGATTTAGATAATCAGCTTGGTGAGCCATTAGTCGGAAGATCCTACACATTTAAGTTATTTCCACTTTCACAAATGGAACTAGCGGCTAAAGAAAATTACCTGGATACCAAGGGGAATCTTAACAATCGATTAATATATGGCGGTTACCCAGAACTGGTTCATCTCACTAGTAACGATAAAAAAGAAGCCTACCTTAAGGAACAAGTTAATTCATATCTCCTAAAAGATTTACTCGCATTTGAAGGGGTGCGTAAACAAGCAAAAATAGTCTCACTTCTACGTCTAATTGCGTTTCGTGTCGGGAGTGAAATCTCCATGGAAAGTATCGGAAAAGATCTGGATCTAAATAAAAGCACAGTTGAAAGATACCTCGACCTTTTATCTAAGGTCTTCATCATTTACAACGTAAGAGGTTTTAGTCGAAATCTGGATAATGAAATTACAAAAAAGAGCAAATGGTACTTCTATGATAATGGAGTACGAAATGCTCTGATTAATAACTTCAACCCAATGGAACTACGAGATGATCAAGGTAAACTGTGGGAGAACTATATCATTTCTGAACGATTGAAATACCAAGAGTACAGTAAATTACATACAGCTAACTTCTTTTGGCGCACGCACACACAACAAGAAATAGATTGGATTGAAGATCGCGGAGGTCATCTATTCGCCTACGAATTCAAATGGGGCTCGAATAAACAATCTAAGATCCCCGCATTATGGAATAAAGCATATCCAGACGCTTCATTTGAAACTGTTAATCCAAGCAACTACCTAGCATTTATAATGCATCAGGAGGATTCTGACAAATTTTAAAACCATATTACAACGGCGAAGGTGACGAACGAAAGGATTCAATCTTTTCAACCAAAGAACCAACGTAAAAGAGCCTTTAACACTTGTCAATTCCGCGTAAAAAAGTTTCGTAGAAGGAAAATTCCACTTAAACAATTACTTTTCGATTATGTTGCTAATCATGTGAGCTACGTTTGGAGGTCATCGAGCGAAAGTCGAGATGCCGACATGCATAATTGCATCACTTTATCTGCACACCTCTTGAAGAATACAATCCTGCAGATTGCGTTTTACTTTTATCTAGGCTGAATGAAAAAGTACTACCAACTCCATAGGTGCTTCGAACGGATATAGTTTGACGGTGCGATTCAACGATATGCTTTGCAATGGCTAAGCCGAGTCCAGAACCACCATCGTTGCGGTTACGACTTTTTTCTACACGGTAAAAACGCTCAAATAAACGCGGTAAATGCTCTTCTTCGATTCCTGGACCATTGTCAGACACTTCGATCGTAACAATATCATCCATTTTATAGAAACGAACAATGGTTGTTCCATCCTTATTTCCGTAAAAGATAGAATTGGTAATCAGATTAACAAGAACCTGTGCAATTTTTGGTTTATCACCAATTACAAATGTTGAGCTATATTCTTTTGCAAAAAGCAATTTGATGTTCTTTTCTTTCGCTATCATTTCAAGCGATTCAAAAATATCAGTCACCAATTCAACGATATCGAATGGTCGCATTTCAAGTTTCAAGGCATCGACTTCCATTTTGGTAATCTGATCTAGATCTTCAATGATGCTCACCATTCGGTCTGTTGCTTTCGATGCACGTTCCAAGAAAGTACGGTTCACATTTTCATCTTCCAATCCACCGTCTAGTAGGGTTAGAATATATCCTTGAATGGAAAAAATAGGGGTTTTTAATTCGTGGGCTAGGTTTCCAAGAAATTCACGACGGAATTCCTCTTGCTCTTTTAGTTTGGAAATCTCTTTATTTCGCTCCTCGGTCCAAAGCTGCGTTTCTATTTCTGCATTTGCAATCACATCATCTGTAATTTTGAAGGAAATTTCGTTTTCTTTCGTCATTTTACCTTTACGTATAGATTTGTAAAGTAATTTCAATCGGTCGTTAATGAAGTGCTTGATAAAAAAATAAAAAACACCAAATGAAATTAGGCCAGTGGTTATTGGTAATCCGATTAAAATCCATAAAGGAAAATCAATCAGTTGTAAATTCAATAAAAAAGTAATGAATAAGGTAATGCCCGAAATTATAGCGCTACCTCCAATCAATAAATGTATAGGTTTTAAGTTGTTCACTTTTCTTGAAATGTATATCCGACTCCTTTAATAGTGCGAATATAATCATCTCCTAGCTTTTCTCTTAATTTTCGAATGTGAACGTCGATAGTTCTTTCACCAACAATAGTTTCGTTGCCCCAAACAATCGCTAATATTTGCTCGCGATTGAATACTTTTCCAGGTCTGCTTGCCAATAATTCTAATAATTCGAATTCTTTTTTTGGAAGTAGAATTTTTTGTCCTTCCAATTCAACCATGAATTTTTCACGGTCAATTTTAATAGAACCTTCTACTGTATTTGTACTAATTGTTGATCCAAGTGCTAAACGTCGAAGTAAAGATTCAACTTTACTAATCAATAATCTTGGACGAATTGGTTTGTTAATGTAATCGTCTGCTCCAGCTTCGAATCCAGCAATTTGAGAATAATCCTCCGAGCGTGAAGTCAAAAAGGCAATGATTGGTTGTGTAATATTTAAATCTCTACGGATTATTTGACACGTTTCAATGCCGTCCATTTTAGGCATCATAACATCTAGTAAGATCAACGATGGATTCATTTGTTGCGTCAATTTAACGCCTTCTTCACCGTTATTTGCGGTAAAAACTTTGAACCCCTCTTTCTTTAAGTTATAAGAAAGAAAATCGAGAATGTCTGGTTCATCGTCGATTAAGAGTATTGTGTGACCTTTATAGTTTTCCATTTGAAGGATAAAAAAAAGGGCTATCCATTCCAGATAGCCCTAATGTTGAATTATTTTTGAACGATTAGTTTGCGGTTGATTCTTCCTGTTTCTGTTACCAGAATTACAGTGTAGATTCCACTCTCAAACGAATTAGTTGCAAGTTCAATTGAGTTGTTACCATTTGCCAATTCTACTTCTTGAGAAGTGATTACTTGACCAAGTTGGTTCACAATCATAATGTTTGCGTTTTGAGCATTCTTGTTTTCAATTGCGATAGTTGCATTTGAATTTGTTGGGTTAGGGAAAAGTGTTACTTCAACCAATCCAGCTAATTCTTCAATTCCAACTGAAATTTGAATGTTCAATGTAATTACATCTGTACAGTTACCATTGATAGCAGTTAATGTTACAACGTAAGCACCATTCGCAGTATAAGCGTGTGAAGGAGCAGAAGCAGATGAGTTAGAGAAATCACCAAAATCCCAAGAGTATGAAGTAGCATTCGTTGAAGTATTCGTAAATGTTACAACATTACCAACTGTTGAGAATGAACCAGCAGCTGTTGGAGATTGAGTAAATGTAATCACAACTGGAGCAGAAGTTCCAACACCATCACATGCATCAGCATTTGTTGTTGTTACAGTATATGTATCAGCAGTGGTCACAACGATAGATTGAGTTGTTGCACCAGTTGACCAAGTGTATGAATCTGAAACAGATGCAGTAAGTGTGATATCATCTCCAGTACAACCTGACAATGCAGAAGCATTAACCGTTGGGATTGGAGCGTTACTAACGTTTACTGAAGTTGCAGCTGAAGTAGCAGAACAACCGTTTGCATCTGTATAAATTACTGAGTAGTTTCCAGTAGCAGAAACAGTAATTGTTTGAGCAGTTGAAGTTGTAGACCAAACGTTTCCAGTTGCAGCACTTGAAGTCAATACTACTGAACTACCTGTACAGAATGAAGTTGGACCGTCAGCTGTGATAGTTGGAGTAGCAGGTGTAGCGTTGATTGTTACAACAACTGCAGTACGCGGACTTTCGTCACCATTTGCGTTGTATTGGCTAACCCAGTAATTAAATGTACCAGCAGCAGCTGTAGAAGGAAGTGGAGCAGACGTTGCACCAACACCACCTTGAGCAGAAGTATACCAGAAAAGTGAATTCCCAACACCAGCATTTGCAGTTAAAGCAGTTGCTGTTTCACCTTGGCAATATGAAATAGCAGCAGTTGTTGTTGGTGCAGCTAGGTTATAGAATTTAGTATTCATGAAGTCAGCACCAGTTCCAACAGTTGAATTAGCAGCTAAACGAGCATCTGGAGTTGTTCCAAGTGGAGCAAACATGTTTACCCAGTTAATTTGAGCGTTTGTTGTGATTGTATCATTACCATCAGCTAAAAAGAAAGTAGCATAGAATGCAGGTGTTGCAGTAACGCATTCAGTGTTATTAGCGAAATTAGAAAGGGTATTAGTTCCGAATACTAATGTGTCGCCTGTTACATTGTCTTCTGCAGAAACACCTTCAATTGACAATCCTTTTTCCCAACCAGTAACTAATGAGTTAAATACTGAAGTCGCAGTATTTCTTCTTAAACGGAATGCTTTTTCAAATTTTTCACCTGCTGGCAATACAATAGATCCGTCACCTTTTGGACCAACAATCGTAATGTTAGAAAAAATTGGCATTGTTAAAGGTTGAGCATTTGAGCCAGCTGCATCATTATCAGATTCAAAAGCATTTGAATCACCAGGTGCATCTGAAACACTTGCATCACGAATGATTAAACCAAATTGAACACGTCCTCTGTAACCAAAATCAGTATCAAAATCGTCATCTAATCCACGGTAAGCGATTAGGTGCTTACAGTTGACTGTTCCACCAAACCACTCGAATGAATCATCACCTGAGTGAGAAACTTGCATATAATCAACAGTTGTTGCAGATCCAACAGATCCAAAAGTAATACCATTTACCTCTTTGTTTGGCTCTAATGCGATACCAGCAAATTCAATTCGCACATAACGTAAAGTTCCCGAGTTATCGTTATCAAAGTTACCACCAAACTGCGTATCAGTTGATGGAACAAGTCCTTCAATATTTGCTACTCCACCTGGTTGGTTGTTTCTTGCTAATCCTAAAACAATTAAACCACCCCAGTCTCCTTCTGTCCTATTGCCAACAGCTTCATTTGAAGTGAAAACAATCGGTTGAGATGCTGTTCCTTGTGCGTCTATCTTAGCACCTCTTGTGATAATTAAAGTACCTTGTGTAAGTTTGTCACCACGAATGATTGTCCCTGGAAGTATCGTAAGAGTCCTATTATTCTTAACGTATACCTTATTTTGTAATAAGATAACACCACTCCAAGTTGTATTTGTTGTAATATCAGTTGAAACGGTTGTAATTGTTGCAGGGTAGGCTTCATTTTCAGGATTGAAATTTGACCAACCACTCGTCCAATCCGTTGCTGGAGTACCGTCTGTAATAGGGAAAGCTCCTTTATGGGAAACTACATCCCAAAATGCCTCTTGAGCATTAGCTGCTGAAAATAATCCTAGAGCAGCAAGAATAACGTAAATCTTTTTCATAATTAATTTCTTCTTAATTTGTTTCTGCAAAGTAACGGTGGAGTTTTTCGGCTGCAGTTATTAGACCTTTATGCTTAGTTTATCTTTATATTAATAGGAAGATATATTTTGTTAACATTGGGTTTTGGTCACAAAAAAAGGAGCTCAAAGCTCCTTTCATTCTAATATCTATTATTTATTACTTTAACTCCTCAATTAAAGGGAGAGGAGTAGTTTTCTTTTTATCAATTCCAAAGTTGTATTTTAACGATACTGTTACGGTTTGACCAAATGAAATTTCTTGCCAAACATTGTCAGGTGAAGATGCATATTTGTTGTCAGTATTTGGATCAGTTGATACGATTGGATCTTTCAATTTTTCGTTGTCAAATTTCTGATTGCCATTTAAGTCTTGGAAAAAGATTAAGTCTTGCGCTAATAAATCTTTTACGTTTAGTTTTAGTTCAAAACGTTCGTTGAATGTTTTTGCAAATTGTAAATCGATTACGTTTCTACCATTTTCCCAAACACTTGGTTCTTGAACATTTCCAACAATATAAATACGCTGTCCAACTAAATTGTAACTAGCACTAACTGACCAATCTTTTGTTGGATGGCTATAAACAGCACCTGCATTAATAATATATGGAGATTGACCTTGAAGCGGACGAGATTCGCCAGAACCTGTAATTTCAGATAAATCTACTTTTGAGCGAATCAATGACATGTTTGTATACAAGGTCATGTTATCCCAAAAAACACTTGTGTCTTCTTTATTTACAAAACCAAGGTTTAGTCGGTATTCTAACTCTCCACCAATATTTGTAACTGTTGGTACATTTGTGTAATACAATTCAGGTGCACCTGACGTTCCCGTTCTGTTTACAAGCTCAATTGGATTTGTAAATTGCTTGTAGAAACCAGAAACGCTGAATATTTGTCCTTCACCAGGATAATATTCGTAACGTAAATCAAAGTTGTTGATTGTTGCACGTTTCAAATTTGGATTTCCAGATAAGATATTGTCAATTACGAAATTATAGAAAGCAAAGGGAGCTAATTCACGGAATTCTGGTCGTGATACCGTCTTGTAGTAACTCGCTCGGATGTTCATTTTTTTCGTTAACGAATACACTAAATTTAAGGAAGGTAAAAGATCTGTCACAGTGGAGTCAATATTTTGTTCAATATTTGATCCGAATTCAATAAAGTTAAATTGTTGATTGTATGATTCAACACGTGCACCACCAATCAAACGTAATTTCTTTGCAATTGTCGCATCAGCCATTAAAAATCCAGCATTTAAGAAAGATGATGCTTGGTAACTATCATCAACGCTCGATGCTTCTTCCAATTTAAATCCACCTTGACCGTTAGGAAGGAGCCCTAAGTTTTCGGAAGCAAAAATTTCATCTTCTGGCAACAATAATAATTGACTATTGAAACTGCTGCCGGTTGGCTTATATTGAGAAAATCCAAAGTTTCTTGATTGAAAATCACGTGCTCTGTATTGGTGCATCCCACCAATTTTTAATTCTACTTTGTTGGTGTCATTTTTTCCGAAAGGAATAGAATAATCATATTTTAAACTTCCAATTTTCTCATCTGAACTTGACCAGAACATATTCCCAGCATTGGTAGGACCAGTTCCGTTTGATTGGATAATAGCAACATATTGTTCAACTGTGTCACTTTCTAGTAAAGAGTATTTTCTGTAAACTGCTCTTCGCAAATTCGGAACTTCACGTTTAACATTACTGAATCCCATGTTCCAGTTGAATTTCCCTTTTTTGAATTCGTGATTTCCTAAGATCTGTGAAGTCAACAAGTTGTTTTGTGTGTACCAGTAGTTAGTTGATTTTTCCCATTGGCGCGGATCGTTATCCAATTCACGAACACCTCGACGGCTATTCACTTTGTCTTCAGAATTCACAGAGTATAAATTCTTGAATTGAATTTTATTTTTTGAGTTGAATTTATAACTGAAATTCAATAATCCAGTATTCAAAATTGTTTGCGTAAAAACAGAGTCATTTAATTCCATTTTAGTAACAACACCTGCAGCTTGTTCTTCAAATTCTCTTCTGATTAAAGTACTTGTGTTGAAATTGTTTTGGTAACTATATGCGAATACGAATCCAAATTGATCATCTTTCTTAATCTTATAACTTCTACCAAGTGAGTATTGAATGCTTCCGCTTGGCAATGCTTTTCCATATGTTTTACCCCATCCAAAATTCATTTGTTCAGCTAAAGTTGCTTTTTCATCTTTGCTAATCGCTGAAAAATCAGCTGTTTCAGGAATGCCATCAGGTATTTGTCTTGCGCCTGCACCGAATCCAAGAAAATCCAAACTTCCACCTGCCGAACGTGCGAAATCTTTGAAAGTCGTTAATGTATTGTATGCACCACTTAATTGAATCGATTGGAAATTTTTGTCTTTCGGTTCAATTGTACTGATATCGATTACACCACCAGCAAATTCACCTGGCAATTCTGGTGTGGCTGTTTTCATGATAATCAAATTATCCAACATATTAGATGGAAATATATCAAATGAAAAGGCTTTACGGTCACTCTCTGAGCTTGGAAGTGATGCTCCATTGATCAATGCAAAATTGTAACGGTCACTCAATCCTCGAATTACGACAAACTTATTATCCTGAACACTCGCACCAGAAACTCTTTTTAATACATCACTGGCTTTACTATCAACTGATTTTTTGATTTGATCTCCAGAAATACCATCTATAACACTTGCATTGTTTCTTTGCAATACAAGTAAATTAGTTGTTGATTCTCTTTGGACAGTATGAACGACTTCAATTGGACCAATATCTTGAATTGCAGCACTCAATACAACCGTTAAATTTGTTGCTTCTCCATCTTTCACAATCACGTTGGGAACTAATTTGGTTTTATACGTGTCATATTTAAAAGAGACAGTATAAGTACCAGCTGATAGACCTCCAATTAGATATTTACCATCTAAATCAGTAAATGCTCCTTTTGATTCACCTTCAAGCATCACTTTTACGCCTGGGATAGTCTCTTTTGTAGTTGAATCTGATACATTTCCTGTGATTGAACCTGTTTGGGCTGAAATGTATAGTGTGAACATGAAAAACACACTTGATAAAAAAGAATTAATTTTCATTCAGTTTTCCTTAAAAATTTCTGGTGCAAAGGAACGCCGAATGGCTAATTTGAACGTAAAATAGAGGTTAATAGATTATTAATTAGCCATAATATTGAGTTAACATTTAAGAAAGGTTGTGGTAACAAGTGGCTTCTTAGATTGTTTCACCCACTAAGACATACCGATAGCCAATACCTTTTACGGTTTTGATGGAATCGTTTCCAATTTTCTCCCGCAATTTACGAATATGTACATCTATCGTTCTGTCCCCCACAACAATATCTGTCCCCCAAACAGTGTCTAAAATAAAATCACGCTCAAATACATGATTAGGTTTAGAAGCTAATAAAGCCAATAATTCGAATTCTTTTCGAGGCAAGTGGATTTCTTTTCCATCTTTCTCAACAAGGTAACGATCTCTATTAATTACCAGGTTTCCGATATTTTCAGCAGAAACATCAACGTTACCTTTTCTTCTTAACAAGGCCTTAATTCTGCTGATGAGAACTTTTGGCCGAATCGGTTTTGAAACGTAATCATCTGCCCCCGCTTCAAGTCCAGCTATCTGACTATAATCTTCATTTCGTGCAGTTAAAAAACAGACAAGCGTATGTTGAAATCCTTCCTTGGCACGAATTGCTTCACAAACCTCAATACCGTCCATTCCGGGCATCATTACATCTAACAATACTAATTGAGGCTTAAAACTACTTAAGATAGCAAGTCCAGTTTCTCCATTCTCTGCGCTTTCAACAATAAACCCTTCTTTCTTAAGGTTATAAGACAACAATTCACGTATATCTTCTTCGTCGTCAATAATTAAGATTTTTGCCATGTTTAAAAGTAAAGTTTTCTATGCAAATTGCGTTATAAAAAATTATAAAAAATTGGAATCTTACGGTTTTTTTTGAAGGATTAAATTGGTTTTTATATTTTATAAAACCTTGCTGAATAAGCTTGTTATTTAGGGATAAAGGGCATTTTATAGCATTTTTTCATGCCTCGATTTAAAAAATTTTTATAGTGATCTGTCTTTTCTGTTTTTTAATATGTAATCTTCATTGATTAAGATGTAAGATTTGAATTAAAAAAATACTTATCTTTGTTCTAGTAGTAGTAGGTTAGGTTGAATTAATGAGTAAGAGCTTTGGACGCCCGTCTGAAGCTCTTGCTATTTTATATCAGTCCTATTCAAATCTTTTTACCTTTATAAATCTTTTATAATTTATCTTTCATGAAAGTAAAGATTTTACTCGTTGAGGACGACACAAGCTTAGGCTTTGTCATCGCAGACCAATTGAAGTCAGATGGTTATCATGTGACATTATGCACCGATGGTGCAGATGGATTCAAACGATTCAATGAAGAAGTATTTCATTTGTGCATTTTCGACGTCATGATGCCAAAAAAAGATGGTTTTTCACTGGCCAAAGATGTCCGTAAGATGAACACTGATATTCCTATTTTATTTCTCTCAGCCAAATCAATGACAGAAGATAAAGTGGAAGGATTTAAATCAGGTGGAGATGATTATTTAACGAAGCCTTTCAGTGTAGAAGAATTGCAATTGCGTGTAGCATCTTTATTGAAACGTGTCAACATTAAGCCTGAAGGAAATGAAGAAGTAATTATTCCGTTGGGTTCCTATTTGTTTGACACTGAAAACTACACTTTGAAGAATGCACAGTTTGAAAAAACCTTAACTAAGAAGGAAGCTCAAATCTTGAAAGTACTTTGTAAATTCAAAAATCAAGTTGTAGCTCGAGAAGTTGTCCTAAATGCTGTTTGGGGTCAAGATGATTATTTCGTAGGAAGAAGTTTAGATGTATTCATCACAAAACTCCGCAAATACTTGAAGGAAGATACTTCTATTCAAATTCAGAATATTCATGGAATTGGATTTAAGCTAGAAATAGAATGACACTTATTTTACATCTTGAAACTTCTACAAAAGCATGTTCTGTCGCATTATCGAGAGATGGAAAATTAATTGCATTGAAAGAGTCATTATCAGACGAGTTTTCGCATAGTGAGAATCTGACTGTATTCATTCAAACGGTGGTAAAAGACGCAGGAATAGAATTAAAGGATCTTTCAGCTATTTCAGTTGCATCAGGTCCTGGTTCATATACTGGATTGCGAATTGGCGTTTCAACCGCTAAAGGATTGTGCTATTCTCTCAATAAGCCACTTATCGCTATCGATTCACTGATTTCTTTAGCGGTTTTAGCAAAAGAAAAACATCTTTCAACGAACTTATGTGCTATGATTGATGCACGCAGAAAAGAGGTGTATTGTGCTATTTATTCTTCCGATTTGGCGCTAATTAAGCCAATTACAGCGGATATTTTGGATGAACAATCTTATAAAGAATTCGAGCCTTTCGTTTATTTTGGTGACGGGGCTGAAAAAATGCAAGAAGATTGGCAAGGAAGAAATTGTGTGGCTGACATCGAATTGCACGCATCTGCCAAAGGTCAAATAGCTTTAGCATTTGAAAAATTCCAAGCACTGCAATTTGAAGATGTTGCTTATTTCGAGCCGTATTACTTGAAAAACTTTGTGACCAAATAGGTTTTATAAAAATGCACTTAGTTGTGTCTTGAATTCTGCATTCAATTCAAAATCATCGTGACCTTGTCCCTTGATCTCGTAGTATGAACTTTTTTCGTTGAGTAATTTGCTTAGTTTTCGAGAACCATCAACAGGCAACACTTCATCCTTGTCACCATGTATAATAAAAATTGGCATTTGTTGACGAGAAACGAATTTGTCTGTTTCGAATTTGTATTCCAATAAAAACGAAGGAATAAAAGGATACCTTCTTGCAGTCATATCAATCATTGAATAATAAGGAGCAATCAACACTAACTTTGAAGGTGAGGGTTTAGCGCGATTGGCAATCATGGCTGCGGAAGCTGTTCCAACAGAATATCCAACTATAACGATTGAATCCGGTTCATAAACAGTCGTCATTTCATAATACATGCGCTCAATATCTTCATAAAACTGTTCTTCACTTTTAATTTCACCGCTACTTTTCCCAAAACCTCTGTAATCGAAGGTGAAAAAGTCAAATCCTAAGTCGGTATAAAACTTAGCCGCTTGCGCTTGATCTGTCAGATTCCCAGAATTGCCATGTAAGAAAAACACCAATTTTTTAGATTCAGCAGATGACTTACATAAAATTCCACTCAATTTTTCTCCATCCTCTGTTTCAATCGACAATTCGGCTTCATTTAAACCGTAATCAATCACTTCATTCTTGGCTAAAACTTCGGGATGAAAAATAAACGATTCTTGGAAAAAGAACATGTACCCACAAATACCGATGTAAACAACTGACAATACAAGAATTAATCTAATAAGGAATTTTTTCATTTTCGCGCTAGTTTTCACCAAAAATAGGGAAAGTAACGAGAACATTGTACTTTTATCCATTGTTATAGAATAAAGCATATTTTGAATCTAAAAAACCAAATAGTAGCGTCCGAACGACCATATATAATTGCTGGACCTTGCAGTGCCGAGACACCTGAACAATTATCGTCAATCATAGCCGATTTAAGCAAGTTGAATGTGAATCTAATTCGAGCTGGAATTTGGAAGCCACGTACACGACCAGGGTCGTTTGAAGGATTAGGAGAAATTGCGTTGCCTTGGTTAGTGGAGGCTTCAAAACTTCATCAGCTTCCTTGTTCGGTGGAAGTGGCCAATAAAGATCACGTTGAAAAGGCCTTGAAGGCGGGAGTAGATGTCCTTTGGATTGGTGCACGTACAACTGTAAACCCTTTTGCAGTGCAAGAAATTGCGGATGTTTTACGAGGTACGAAAACTCCAGTGATGATTAAAAACCCTGTGAATCCTGATTTAAACTTATGGATTGGTGCATTTGAGCGATTGAAGGCGGCAGGGATAGATGATTTAACGGCAATCCACCGCGGATTCTCATTTTACGATCACCCTAAATATAGAAATGCACCAAATTGGGAAATTCCAATTGCCTTAAAAGAACGTTTACCTGAATTACCCATCATTTGTGATCCATCTCATATTACTGGAAAGCGCAATTTGTTATTGGAAATTTCCCAAAAAGCAATGGATTTGAACATGGATGGATTGATGATTGAAACACACCCAGATCCTGATCAAGCTTGGTCTGATGCTGAACAACAAGTTACGGCCGAAGGTTTACAAGTTCTTTTATCGAAGTTAGTTTTACGTTCACGTGACATCGGTGCTGAAATCGCAGATCAAATGCAGGTGATGCGCGAGAAAATCGGAATTTTAGACGATCGATTGTTTGATATTTTGTCTGCCCGAATGCATCTGAGCGAAGAGGTTGGACTTTTCAAGAAAGAAAATAACATTACCATTTTACAGCCAGAACATTGGGCAAAAAGTATTCAGCAACGCATGCATACTTCGAGTGATTTAAAGCTTAGCGAAGGATTTATTCGACAAGTAATGGACGCTATTCACCAAGAATCGATTCGTCATCAAACCAACATCATGAATCGCAACGAGGAAAATGATTAAAGAAATAAATCAAGATAAGTTGCACGGAATTGTTTGTGTACCCGCTTCAAAAAGTGATGCACAAAGAGCCTTAATTGCCGCAAGTTTATGCAAAGGTGAATCTATTATCCGCAATTGTGGTTCCAGTTCAGATGTGTTGCATTTAATTGCTGCTTTGAAGAAATTGGGCGTTGAAATAATTGATATAGCTCCTAATGAATTACTTGTCAAAGGCACAGGAGCATTTACTTCAGGAGAATTGAATTTTGGAGAAAGTGGTCTTTCAACTCGATTGATGACAAGTATTTGTGCCACTCAAAAAGGTGCGTTTACGATTACTGGCGAAGGAAGTTTGTTAAAACGACCGATGACATTTTTTGAAACGACTTTACCAGAAATGGGTGTAACGTATCATTCTAATAATGGATTTTTACCTATCCAACTCGAAGGACCAATCGTCTCAGGAAATTACACCTTTGATGGCTCAATGAGTTCACAATACATTTCTGGGATGTTAATGGCATTGCCTTTGGTCAATGGAGAATCGCGCATAACAGTTGAGAATTTGGCAAGTGGTCCGTATGTCGAAATGACGTTGAGAACTTTGTTTGATTTTGGAATTGAAATTTTGCGTCAAGACAATCAATTTATTATTGGTGGAAATCAACATTATTTATCAAACAACCAAACGGTTGAAGGAGATTGGAGTGCTGCGTCGTATTGGTTAATTGCCTCTGCCTTAGGTCAAGAAATTTGTGTTGATGGTTTATCGCTCAATAGTCTTCAAGCAGATCGTCATATCATTGATTTACTTGAGTTGGCCAATTGCAGCTTGGAGTATCATGAACATGGAATTCAGGTGATTGGTGATAAGCGAACCGCTTTTGAATTTGACGCAACCGATTGTCCAGATTTATTTCCAGCCTTGGTAACTTTTGCTTCTTTGACAAAAGGTGTTTCTCGTATCAAAGGAATTGGTCGATTAGTAGCTAAGGAAAGCAACCGAGCACTTTCGTTGCAAACCGAATTTGGTAAATTAGGCGTTGAAATAAGATTAGAAGACGATTACATGTTTATTCACGGTAAATCGACCATTAATGGTGGAGTAGTGGATTCGCATAATGATCATCGCATAGCAATGTGTCTAGCCATTGCTGGACTATTCGCTCAAGCGCCAGTTCAGATTCAAAGTGCAGAAGCAGTTGAAAAAAGCTATCCTGCATTTTGGAATGACCTAGAGAGTTTGAAGAAGAACTCAATTTAATCTGTAACTCATTTTCTTATTTTCGTTCTCTCGACAAACTACCAAAAAATGAAAACACGTTTACTTCCAATTTTTCTATTGGCTATTTTGGCATTAGAATCTTACACGCTAAGCAACAAAAAATCGTTTGATCTTAAGAAACACTTGACGAAAGCATTTGTATATGTTCCGAGTGGTGTGGCAATTGTCAATGGCGAATCCGTAAGTGTTCAAGCATTTTATGTGTACAACAGAGAAGTGACAAATTTCGATTACAAAGAATTTCTATCTGATTTAAAAGGCAAAGGAGATCTCGAATCATTAAAAATTGCAGCAATCGATTCTTTGGGATGGAACAAATTGAATTTTTCCAATCAAGCCTATGTAAAATATTATCATAATCACCCGGCCTACAACGATTATCCGGTTGTGAATATTTCTCACGAAGCAGCTCAACTTTACTGCAAGTGGTTGGGAGAAAAATACGATCAAAAGACCGGTACGACTGGAAAATTCAAATTTAGACTCATGGAAAAGGCAGAGTTTGTTCGTGCTGCGAGAGGTGATTCTGATGCAAGTTATGCCTGGAATTCTAATTCGTTAAGAAATTCAGATGGACAAATACAATGTAATTTCACCCAACTCGGTTCGGAGGATATTCATCGTAATTTAGAAACGGGTAAACTTGAAATCATAGTTGCTCCGCGCGATTTTTTAGACAATGGTTTTGCCGATATTTTAGCACCTTCCGTTTCATATTGGCCCAATCAATTCAAGGTCTACAATTTAAATGGGAATGCTGCAGAAATGATTGCGGAAAAAGGAATTGCGATGGGTGGATCATGGAACAACACAGGGTATGATGTTCGCATAGAATCTGAACAGAAATATACCGAGCCAAATGTTACAACTGGCTTTAGGGTTGTGATTACAGCTCTTTAAACTCTACATTTTGTCGAAAAGTTGTGATAACTCCTTAACGGTGAATTTCTTTTGAATACAATCATGCACTATTTTTGAAATCAAAATAATCGTCATGACATTAAAAGAAACAATTGAGGCTGTAGAGCAATTTCATACATCATTTGGAATCGAGAATAACTACGCTCCAACAACACAACTTAGCGAAAATGAAATCATGTTGCGTTACAAATTGATGCGTGAAGAAAACGAGGAATATTTGGAAGCAGCTCAGAATGGCGATATCGTTGAGATTGCTGATGCACTTGGGGATCAATTATACATTCTTTGCGGAACAATTTTGAAGCACGGTTTACAAGATAAAATTGCAGAAGTTTTTCAGGAAATTCAGCGATCAAACATGAGTAAGTTGGATGCAGATGGTAAGCCAATTTACCGTGAGGATGGAAAAGTGATGAAATCAGAATTGTATTTCAAACCGAACATTAAAGCAATCCTTGATAAATAAGTTCGTTCGATAATTTCAGTTGTAAACAACCTTTTTAAAAATGCCCAAATTCAATCTGCGTATTTATGGCTTATTGGTCAACGAATGTCGGCAAGTCTTGGTTTCAGATGAATGCAGGAATGGATTTTCATTTACCAAATTTCCAGGAGGAGGTTTAGAGTTTGGGGAAGGATTTAAAGCTGCCCTAAAACGCGAATTTCTAGAAGAACTGAATTTGAATGTGGAGGTAGGGGAATTGTTCTACTTCAATGATTTTTACCAAGCTTCCGCTTTCAATCCAACCGAACAATTGGTTTCCTTCTATTATTTGGTTGAAACCGTAAATTGGAGATCAATTCTCACCGATCAGCATGTAGTTCCTTTAACCGATGAAGGCGAAAAACACCGTTGGATTCCAGTCAGTGAATTAGATGTTGATGATTTTACTTTTCCAATTGACAAAATTGTCGCGAATAGATTGAGCGAGGCTTATTTATAAAACACTTCACAGTGCACCGCTGCAGTTGCACTGCTGCGGAAAATCTTTTATTCATATTTCGACCAGCACTATTGCGGAATAATTCGCAGTTGCACTGCTGCGGAAGACACAGTGCTCCGTTGCAGTTGCACTGCTGCGGAATTTTATTTTATTATCGCTACGGATTTTGACTAAAATAATTATCTCAATTGAATAATGTCAATCTCTCAATATCAATGGAATTTGATACGTTAAACTCAGTTGAGCATCTGTTGAAAATACCAGGTATGTTTTGTTTTGACGACTTACTGGAGTAATAACTTTAATGTTTCGCATTCCAGCACCAATTCCAAAATTTAAATATAATTCTTTGTAAAGTTTGAAATCAAAACCTATCAAGAATGTTGCAATTAATGATGTTGACTGGTAATATATATTACCTATCCAAGAGTCATATTCTTCATATGATTGAAAATAATGGCTATGATATAAAGATAATTCCGTAAGTGATGAAGAACTTTGTTCGTTTGTTCTCAAATCATTGCTACCCAACAAACTATTTTTATATTTTGAACCAACTTGAGTAGTAATATTAATGGTCGCAAATAGATTGAAATCTTTTTCCTTTAGGTAATAATATTTTAATCCCGCACCGAGTTGGAAATAGTTGTAATCATTAAATCCACTTTTTCCATGGTCAGTATAATTAAATTGGCCTCCATAGTCATATGATGTGTAAAATTCAAAGTGATTAAGTCTAAGACCTAACTTGAATTTATAGCAGTTATACATGTTGTTAATTGGAACTCCCAAAGAAAATTGATCTCCTAATGAAACTGTAAGTTTTGAATTTTCCTGAGAATAAACCAGAGAACTCATAAGTAATACCAGAAGGATTATATACTTTTTCATTGAATCACTAATTTTAAACGATTAGTACTGACCACTTCTCCGCTGCAGTTGCACTGCTGCGGAATTTTATTTTATTTCAAAAAATCATCTCACAGTTATTAACATTGGATCGAGACAATATACTTCCTCTAGCAATCCTTCGCCGTTCCAATAATTCGATGCAGACGAATATAACCAGTCTTGTGGATTTTTGACAAATTTTTCTTTTACTGGATTATTATGGATGTAATTAATTTTTTGCCAAACAAATTTTTCAGAGAATAATTCGATTGCATGATTACCACTTTTCCAAAATTTGTATGTTTTGTTCCGATCTTTTTTTGCGCCTTCTTCTGCAAACTCTTTGAGCATCCATTCCCTTCGACTTTCGGGCTCATTTATGATTTGACTGATGATTGTTTTTACAGTATGTCTTTTAAAATCGCGAATTGTATCTTTTAGCTGAAAAGGCTCGTTGCAGTTTACAACCATGTGCAAATGGTTCGACATCAAACAATATGCATAAACATTTAGTCCTTTATTTTTTATACAATAACGTAGGGAATCGATAAGTGCTTCTTTGTGGTTGTTTCGAGTAAATACATCAATCCAGCCAACTACTGTTAGAGTTACGTAATAGCTGCCGTTTTTCTTAATATTGTGTTTTACACCTTGTTGCATAACATTAAGTTAAGAAAAAAATTCGCTGAATAAACTTTTGTTGAAAATTCTGCCGCAATAAACTTTTTTTGAAAATTCTGCCGCAGCAGTGCAACTGCAGCGGAAGCGGAGCGTGAAGAATTTTGAAAAATAACGCAGCAGTGCAACTGCAGCGAA
>JAIOZF010000048.1 GCA_021740745.1 Crocinitomicaceae bacterium
AGCACAGTGACTGGAGATATCTATCCCTTGAAAATTGTTGGTTTTTATCAAAGCGGTTTAGCAGAGATTGACAATATTCAGAGTTATGTTAATCTTAAAACGGCTCAGCGTTTAATGGGCGAGTCAAAGAATTATATTACGGATATCAATATCAAGTTAGTTGACATGAATTTAGCGCCTGTATTTGCTGATGAGATGGAAACGAAATACAATGTTAACGCAAAAGATATACAAGAGGCAAATGCACAATTTGAGACAGGTTCATCTATTCGTACCATGATTTCGTATGCTGTTTCGATTGCTCTTTTGGTTGTAGCTGGTTTTGGAATCTACAACATTCTTAATATGCTGATTTATGAGAAAATGAATGACATCGCAATTCTTAAGGCTACTGGTTTTTCGGGAAAAGATGTCATGTTCATTTTCTTGAGTCAGGCAATTATTATTGGTTTTATTGGAGGTTTAATTGGTTTGATACTCGGTTACTCCGTTTCCGTAATTATTGATAATGCTCCATTTGATACTGAGGCCTTACCAACGGTAAAAACTTTTCCAGTTAATTTTGACATTAAGTACTATGTGATTGGAATTATTTTCGCGATGATTTCAACGTTTTTTGCTGGGTATTTCCCTTCGAAAAGAGCAAAGAGAATTGATCCAGTAGATATAATTAGAGGGCAATAGAATGGAAAAAATACTTGAAGCAAAGAACATCAATAAATTTTTCCTTTTGCCTGATAAATTTCAGGTGCTGAAGGATATTTCTTTATCTGTGACAAAAGGAGAATTTGTTTCCATCATGGGGAAATCTGGTTGTGGGAAGTCAACATTGTTGTATATCTTATCAACGATGGACACAGATTACGAAGGTGAATTGTTCATCAATAATGAATTGTTATCGACTCATGGAGCTGATGAATTGGCACGAATTCGGAATGAAGAGATTGGTTTCGTTTTTCAATTTCATTATTTATTGGCAGAGTTTACAGTTCTTGAAAACGTAATGCTCCCAGCAAAAAAGTTAGGAAGAAAATCATTCAAGGAAATAGAACATGATGCTTATGAAAAATTGAAGCTATTAGGGATTGAAGATCAAGCGTTGAAATTATCGAGTCGAATTTCTGGTGGTCAAAAACAACGAGTTGCAATTGCACGAGCATTGATTAACAATCCAGTTATTATTATGGGGGATGAGCCTACAGGTAATCTGGATACTAAAAATTCAAATAATGTATTCTCAATCTTTCAAGAATTATCACACGAACAAGATTTATCTTTATTGGTAGTAACGCATGATGATGATTTTGCGAATCGAACAGATCGAATCATTATGATGGAAGACGGACGAATTATTGAATAATTATTTTTTTTCAGTTCTTTCAACTGTACCTATTTCACTTAAGCTGTGGTATAAAAAACTAACCAAGTGAAGCATTTCATCTCTTCCTTTTCGTTGGCCTATTTTGGAGCTTATGAAAATGCTTAGAAACAAAATTATGCCGATTGGAATGAACCAAATAAAATAACTGAAGCCCTCAACTGAGTATTGAACAATTCCAAACATTCCACCAAAACTTGTTGCTAATAAAATGGCAGCATAAATTAAAGCAAACATTGCCCAAACAGATTGACGTGGTCCAATCAGACAATTCACTATTACATCCTCAGTAAACTGACTTTTTTCTATGCGCACAGTCATTTCGGGTGACCAGTAGTGTTGTAGCCAACTCGGAATCTTGATAAAAATTGTTTGTTTGAATCGAGCACCAGTTACCGTTTTTTCTTTTTCTAAAGATTTTAAAATATGTTGGATAGATTCTTCAGGATTCATGTTGATTTTCAACGTGAAACGTGGTCTAATTGCTCCAAGAATTGAATGATTGAGTCTATTAAAAGGCATAGTAGTTGTTTAAAATTTCAATGATATTTTAGTCCCTGTTGAGCTCGATAAACATTCTAATTGAAAGGTTTTCGTTGATGCAATATAACTCATCAAACAGGTCATTTCAGATTCATCCTCATTCATTAACCATGCGTTCGCACGCGGTATTTTTAACAATTCAGTTGATTTTGCTAGTATATTTTTTGCAATACCTTGTTGGTCTCCTTCTGAAATAGAAGTCGATTTCGAAAGCTTCTCGATCACTTCAAGAAAAACCGATGAATGGTTTGCTTTCATATATAAACAGTTCGTTTGTCTAGTGAAGATACAAAAAGTATTGACAAGTAAAAATAAGAATGCACTATTTATATTGCATTTAATTAGGAGTAAAAAGAATGTCAATCGCGCTGTAAACAGCGTTCAATCAAGTGCCGAGTTGATTCTTCCCAAGAATAAGAATTTTGAACAAAATCTTTTCCATTTCGCGCTATCATTTGATACAATTCCGTGTTGTTCAGTAGAAGTTGAATAGAGCGAATAAATGCTTCTTTGCTATCTGCAACGATTATAGAATTCATGTGTTCAGCCTTTATGGCATTATTCGCCAAGGAAGTTGTAATACATGGGATTCCAAGTGCCATCGCTTCTAGTAATTTGTTTTGCATTCCAGTACCAATCATCATTGGAGCGACAAATATTTTTCCATCGCAATAGGCAGTCCGAATGTCTTTCACCCAGCCTCTCATTTCGATTTGTTTATTTTGCGCACAAATTTTCTTGACCGTTGGATTGGGATTCGCTCCAGCAATTAAGCAGGTGGTCTCAGGTAAGTCATTCAATAAATCAGAAATGTAATCGACCGCTTCAACATTTGGTGGATAACTCATGTTTCCGATAAAAACCAAATCGTGGGATGTTTCTTCTGCTTTATAATTTAAAAATGAAGCATCAATTCCATTTGGAATACAGATGATTTCCTTTCGGTTTGGATGCATTATTAATTCTCGGTCTTGTTCACTTATGATTGTTTTGTGCTCAAAATAATCAAATATTTTACGTTCATACCGCTTTAAGCGCGCTGCTTCTGATTTGAAAATCCACTTCTTATAGAAAGCTACTTTACTAATTCTACGCTCTACACCGGCAGAAAACGCATCCATGTAATCCAATGTCTTTGCACAAAAATGATAGTCTTTCACATATTCTGCAGCGCGGATCAATTGGCAGTAAATATGGTCTGGTTTTAATTCATGTAATTGTTTGGAAATGTCTCTTTTTGCTTTGTTAGACTTAAAATAACCCACTTGAAACGGATTGTCATTAAAAACACAATTCGCTAATTGGAAAAGCATTTCAAAGCGATTTAATTGGTAGATGTGAATGTTTTCACAAAGTTCAGCTAATTCTGCATAATCAGAAGGTTTAACCTGATTTTCGGTAATAGCAAAAAGGGTTATTTTATACTGTTTAGAAAGTTCTTTGATTTGATAATATGCGCGCAATTTGTCTCCTTTCTCGAGCGGAAAAGGAAAGCGGGAAAGAATGACCGCTAATTTTGGCTTATAGTGTGTCGACAAACTCACGTATGGTTCTTGCAATAGTTTTTGTTGAATAGTTCTTAGCAGCAAAATCAGCTGCTTTGGAGCCTAATTGAGCTCTTAACTCACTATCATGATACAATTGTACAGCTTTTTGAGCGAAATTATTTGGATTATCTTCGATTATTAGCTGTCCTTCATGAAGAATACCCTCTGCTCCTTTGGAAGTTGAAATAATGGGTAGACCCATATTCATTGCTTCAATTAATTTAACACGCACACCAGATCCTGATTGAATAGGCGATAAAAGAATACCGTTGCTATTAAAAAAAAGGGTTAAATCGTCTACAAAACCCATGATTTTCACCCCATCTTGTTGATGCGCTAATAAATCTTGAGGCATAAAAGATCCAGCTAAAATGAGTTGAGCGCTTGGGATTTCTCTTTTTATCAAAGGGAAGATGGTATTAAGCAAGCGCTGAACAGCCTCTTTATTAGGTTCCCAATTCATGCTGCCAATAAAAAAAAATGTATTGGGGTTATAATCGATTCGCTTTTCTAAATTCGGCATGGCAACAGGAATAGTGCAAATGGGCGACTGAATAGCCATTTGTTTGAAATCGTTCTGATCTTGCTCACTTATCGTTGCGATTCCGTCTACACTTCGTAAAGTTTCAATTTCGTATTTCTTCAACTGTTTTGCTAAAGTTGATAAGTACCATTTTTTAAATAGATTAGTGCTTTTAATAGATTTTTCTTCCCATAATTTATGCTCAACATTGTGGGTTCTAACAATAATTTTGAGATTCGATTGGCGCTTTAAGAAATCCAGACTTCCTGTGGAATATAAACTTTCTAATATGACAAGGTCAAATGGTTTCTGTTCTATTAAATGCTCTATTTTGCGGGTAATCTCAATGGATTGAAAGCGATTCATGGAATATGATTCACCTTTTACTAATGCAAGAAATGCTTTATTGAATTTTATTTTTGTGGAAACAAAAATCGAACTAATTGAAATTTTTTGTTGAAGTACAGCTGGATAAGCAGGTAAAGAAAAGGGATGTTTTTCCGTTGAAATACAAAGATGTTCTATTTCCCATTTATTCTCCAATAAGCAGGAAAGAAAACTATTCATAGCTTTACATCCTCCATCAACGAGCGGATAGATAGGCTTATTTGTGAGATAGAGAACGCGCATTTTTACGTTTGAATCGTTTAAAAATTTTAAGCCAAGCTTCTTTATCAACCACTGGAGAGTCATTCGCTGCACTTCTCATAAGTATGAATGCAACAGGTGTTAAAACTACTGAGGCAAACCACATTCCTACAAACGGTGAAACAACACCTGAGCTTGCTAAGCTATCGCCAACACTTATCAATACAAAATAAACCATGAATAGGAGTGAGGCAATAACAACAGGCGCCCCAAATCCCCCTTTTTTAACAATGGCTCCTAATGGTGCACCAAGAAAGAACAAGACAATTATGGCGTATGTCAGAGCAAACTTCCGATGAAATTCAATCCAATAACCATCTAAATCCATATTAATACCTTTGAGGTAATCGGCTTGACCCGTTAAATTCTGATTTATTCGTCTCAGTTTTGATTGTGTATGGTAGATTGCAGCGAGCCTTTCTTCATTCGATAATTTGTTGAATTCTATCAATTTAGGAACTGAATCTAAATTCGTTTGAATGTTCTTATCATCTTGTTCAATTTCTTTGTAATGAATAGATTCGAAGTAGGCGTGATCAGATTTAATACTAACTAAAAAGTTATCCTGAATTCCTTTTGCATTCTTTTTTACGGAATCTAATTCATGATAAATTTGAAATACATTGAGCATTTCATGCTTGTCTTTGAATAAATCTTCTTGCGATCGATTGAGAGAAAAGCCTGAAAGATCGATTTTGTATGTTGCTTGTTCGAAGGAGGTTCTTCTTGAAGGTCGACTGCTGTTTTTGGATGGGTGAATTTGACCATCAGGCAAAAAACTTGGTGATTGTGTTGCCAATTCCTCCGTTACATATCCACCATTTAATTCAAAAAACAAGTATTTTCCATTCTCAGATTTATAAATTCTACCCTTTTCAGCGCGAATTGTCTTTAAAACTTCTGGTGATGTATGATCGTGAATGAGGATTCCCGAAAAAGCATCGTCTGTTCCTTTATCTACTTTAATCGAATAACCATCTAATTCATTTGAATAAACACCTGGAGTAATGATCGAAGAAATTTTGGTATTTTGAATATCATAAATCAATGAATGCCACTTTAGGTTGGCAACGGGTATGACATAATTGGCAAAGTAAAAAGTAAAAAATGCGATTATGAAAACAACGATAGTAAGTGGTTTCATTATTCGATAAAGTGAAAGTCCACTTGCTTTTAATGCTGTTAATTCATTGTTTTCGGCTAGATTTCCAAAAGTCATAATTGACGATAATAAAATCGCTAATGGTAAAGCCAAAGGAATTAAACTAGCAGAAATATAGAAAAGTAACTCTAAAATAACGAGCGTACTCAGTCCTTTACCCATTAAGTCATCCAAGTATTTCCAAAAGAACTGCATAATTAGCATGAACATAGAAATGGCAAGGGTCACAAGGAATGGACCGATGAAAGAACGTATGCTAAAAACGTAAAGTCGTTTCAAATGAATTGATAATTAGCTGCAAAAGTAGAGATAAAACGCAGAAACGAAAGAAGTATTATATTCAAATAGAGAGAAAAAAATGAGCAATTTAAGCTCCTAAAACTCTTTTTAAATCACTTATCGATTGATCCCACATCATACGAACCTCTTCAGTTTCATCTTCATCATCCGCGAAGTCAGTAACTTGCATTACGACATCTTTTGTAATGGCATCAATGTCAATTCTCATTTCGAAATAAGAATCATTTCCTTCTTCTTCGTCATGAAGCCATTGAAAACGAGCTTTGGATCCATTTTTTTTAGAAATAAGTCGTGCTTTTTCTTCACTACCATCCCATTTGAACGTAAATATATCATCTTCTATATCTACGTCATCTGCAAACCATTCACTCAATCCACTTGGTGTACAAAGCATACTCTCCAACACTTTTGGTGATGTTTTTAGCAAGTACTCCAATTCAATTTTCACTTTCTCGGTCATAATAACCATCAATTATATTAACTTCGCGACTAAAACACGCAAGTTACATAATTCTTTTAAATGGCTCTAATTCATTCCCTTGAAAAAAATGGTAATATCCTCTTCAAATACAGAGGTCAGATACCAGTAGTTTTATTTTTATTGTCAATACCAACCGTTTATTTTACTGATTATCAGTGTTTTGATGATAATTCAACGCTTGATCTGATATTGTTGATAACTTGTGCTATTTTTTCAGTTGCAGGGCAAGTAATCCGCGCAATTGCAATCGGTACGAGCAGTAAACACACGAGTGGTAGAAATACAAAAGAGCAGGTTGCAGATGCGCTTAATACGAAAGGAATATATTCAACCGTGCGTCATCCACTTTATTTGGGTAATTTCTTTATGTGGATTGGTATCGTCATGTATACATACAATATTTGGTTTATTCTTGTTGTGTCATTGCTGTTCTGGTTGTATTATGAGCGAATTATGTTTGCTGAAGAGCGTTTTTTAGAGAAAAAATTTGGAGATGATTATTTGAATTGGTCATTGAAGGTTCCGGCATTCTGGCCAAGTTTTAAGAACCATGAAAAAACAAGTATTCCATTTTCGATGAAAACAATTTTGAGAAGAGAATATTCAGGTATCTCAGCAACGATAATTGGATTCGTATTCGTTGCATTTTTGCGTGATTGGTTCACCTCAGGAGAAGTGCAATGGAAATTAGAACATGGAGTAGTTGTTATAATTGCTTTATTGATTTCATTGGTTTTACGTTCATTAAAACACTATACGAAGGTGCTTTACGAATCTGACCGTTCATAAATATGATGTAATAAAAAAAGCGACTTTCACTGAAAGTCGCTTTTTTTATGTTTAATATTTTTAATGGTGGTGTCCACCTTCACCATGAACGTGACCATGATCTATTTCTTCCTGAGATGCTTCGCGAACAGCTAATATTTCTCCTGAAAAATGTAAATCAGTACCAGATAATGGGTGATTGAAGTCCATTTTAATGAATTCGTCTGTTTTTTCCAGGATTCTTCCTCGTAAGTGATTTCCTTCGCTATCAGACATTGGCACAAAAGCACCTACAGTAAATGCAGCATCATCTAATTTCCCTTCTTCATCAAAGAAAACATTCAATGGGATCATAGCAATCATATCGTCATTCGCTTCACCGTAAGCTTTTTCAGATGTGATTGAGAACTCAAAGCTGTCTCCAGCCTTTTTACCACGAAGATTTTCTTCAAAATCAGGAATAATTGAACCAACTCCGAACAAAAACACCATTGGATTTTCAGTTGTTGTTTCTTCGATTTTTTCTCCCGTGAAATGGTTGGAAAGTTTGTAGTTCACTGAAACTACTGTAAGATCGTTAATAATCATAAAATTGAAAAATTGTTTGTGTAAAATTAAAAATAATAATCTGTATCGAACAGTTATAGCCTTACTTTATCATTTTCAGACGAATTATTAAAGTGAATATAATATTCAGAAAAACTAATCGTTATAAAAAGGAACTCAAAAACAAAACATTCGCCTATGTTGAAAAAATACCAAGAACAAACATCAAACACGGTCCTTGATGTTAAAAACGGACCAAGTCTTTCAACCTTACATGCGATTCTCAATTATAGCAAATCGACAGAGGTTAAGAAATTGAAAAAGGAACGACTCCTTGTTCATTTGAATTAAAAAAAAATCCCTCCGAAGAGGGATTTTTCATTTTACCATATTTTAGCAATCTTTTTATCTGGATTTCTCATTTTGTCACCTTCTTTAACTTTGAATGCTTCAAAGAATTCAGGGCAATTTTTGAGAGGACCATTCACTCTATACATTCCAGGAGAATGAGGGTCATTTGCAATTCTATTCTTCATTTCTTCCTCTGTGTAATTAATTTTCCAAAGCTGCGCATAGGCAATAAAGAATCGTTGAGCAGGAGTGAATCCTTCACGGATTTCATTTTGTTTATATTCTGCCGTTTTTAAATATGCATAATATGCTAAAGTCAATCCACCCAGATCTGCAATGTTTTCACCCATTGTCAAATCAGGATTTACGCAATGACCTTCAATAGGGCAGAAGGATGAAAATGTTTCTCCTAAAATCGTTGTTTTTTCTTCAAATAATTTACGATCACTTTCTGACCACCAATTCTTAAACGATCCATCTGCTGCGAATTTAGAACCCATATCGTCAAATCCATGCGTGAATTCGTGACCGATAACCATTCCAATTCTACCATAGTTTACAGCATCTTCTGCATTTTCATCAAAAAACGGTGCTTGCATGATTCCAGCGGGAAAAGCAATCTCATTTAAAAGTGGATGGTAATATGCATTCACCATGTGTGCAGGCATTCCCCATTTTTCTTTGTCGACTGGTTGATTCAATTCCTTTAGGTTCTTGTAATGAGAGAAACGGTTGATTTCTTTAACATTCTCTATGTAGTTGTTAGATGTAAAGGCAAGACTTGAATAATCTTCCCATTTACTTGGAAAACCAAGTTTTCTTCCGATTGAATTCAATTTATTCAATGCTTCAATTTTCGTTTCTTTTGACATCCAATCAAGACCATTTATCCGCTCTTGGAAAACGATAAGTAAATTGTCAACCATTTCATTGATTCTATTTTGAGCCTTTTGCGAAAAATATTGCTCAACAAATGCTTTACCTAATAACTCACCAAATTCAAGGTTTGTTATTTCTTCGATTGCACTTTCTTCTAAAGGTTTCATTTCAGTTTTTCCACTTAAAACTTTACCATAGAAATCGAAGCGTTTTTGGACAAAACTCATTCCCATATCTCCTGCATAATTATTGATAACATGCCATGAAAGATATTCCTTCAATTCCTCCAATTTAACTTCATCAATCATTTTTGATACGCTAGAAATGAACGTTGGATTACCTACAACCAACGAATCAACAGATTGACTACCAATTGAAACCAAGTATTTTTCAAAATCAAATTTTCCAAAAAGTGCTTTTACTTCTTGTAAACTTTTTTTGTTGTATGTTTTTTCTGGTAAACGCATTTCTGCAGGCGCATACATTGATTCAGCTAATCTTTTTTCAATTGTGATAATATTTTTAGTTGCTAAATTTGCTTTGTCAGTTGAATAACCAACCATTGTAAGCAATTCAAACGAATACTGTCTAAATGATGTTAAAATTTTAGCTTTGTTTTCACTCAAATAGTATTCTTTGTTTGGCAAACTAATTCCTCCTTGAGAAAGGTATGAAATGGTCTGATCGACATTCTTTAAATCTTGACCAACCCCGAAACTAAAGAATCCTGAAATTCCGTGAATATGGTTATAAGCGATAATATCAACCAATTCATCTTTGGAATTAATTTTTTGAATTTTTGAAAGTTCTTTATTTAAAGCATCTAAACCAAGTTTTTCTCTAGATTCCATGTCCATATATGCAGTGAAATAATCTCCAAGTATTTGTTGATCATTTCCTTTTGGTGCATTGGCATTAGACGCCACTTTTAGGATCATTGTAAGCTTTTCCTTGTTATTCTTATCAAGCTCGTTAAAACTACCCCATCGTGATTCGGTTGGTGGCACTGGATTAGCCTTTATCCATTCTTCATTAGAAAACATGAAAAAGTCATCCTGTGGTTTAATTGAGTTCGAAAGATATGACATATCTATTGTCGTCAATTTAGTTGATGGATTCGTATTAGGTGTTTCTTTTGTGGATTCTGAAACACTTTTAGTTGTCTCGTTTTTTACATTTTTACAAGCAACAATTGTAGCAGCAAGTAATGTTATTGTTAATGTTTTTTTCATCGAATTATAAATTACTAGGAGTATAAAGCATTTCAACATGAGGTATTTCGTCTTCTAGGTATTCTTTGCCCGTACTTTCGAAACCGTGGTGTTGATAGTAGTTTTCAAGGTGTTTTTGGGCTGAAATCCGGATTGGAACATTTCCAAATTCTTCAGTAGCAAATTTCATAGATTGTTTCATTAAATCATGACCGATACCATTTCCTCGGATTGATTGATCGAGAACAACTCTTCCAATCGCTACTTCAGGATAGGACAGTCCGGGAGGAACAATTCTTGCCGTCGCCACAACATTTCCAAAACCATCTCTACAAATTACATGGTAGCATTTTTTGTCTTTACCATCCAAGTCTAAATAGGAGCAGTTTTGTTCCACAACAAAGGCTTTTAAACGAAGCGCAATAATGTCGTGAAATTCATTCGTTGACAATTCAGGATAATGTTTTACTTGCCATTCAAGGTGCATACTTTTTAATTTTAAAATGAGTTATTCAATTCTTAACAGTAAAAAATCTGAAATTAAGTTTGTAAAACGCCAACATTGTAGGCTTTTTCTGCTTTTTTATGATTGGCCATTTCAATTCCCATCGAGATCACTTTACGCGTATCAACTGGATCTATAATTGCATCAACCCAGATGCGACTTGCTGCATAATAGGGTGAAATTTGTTCATCATAACGATTTTTTATGGTATCAAACAATTCCTTTTCTCTTTCTGGAGTGATTTCTTCGCCTTTTGATTTCAGCGATGCAACTTCAATTTGCAACAATGTTTTCGCTGCAGCGGCACCGCTCATCACAGCAATTTCTGCAGTAGGCCAAGCAACGATTAAACGCGGATCATAGGCTTTTCCGCACATCGCATAATTACCAGCGCCGTATGAATTCCCTACAACAACTGTGAATTTAGGAACGACTGAATTCGCCATTGCATTCACCATTTTTGCACCATCCTTAATAATTCCAGCATGTTCACTTTTAGAACCTACCATGAATCCAGAAACGTCTTGAAGGAAAACCAACGGTATGTTTTTTTGATTACAATTCATAATGAAACGAGCAGCTTTATCAGCAGAGTCGGTATAAATTACACCACCAAATTGCATTTCACCTTTCGCATTTTTAACCAATTCACGTTGATTCGCTACAATACCAACTGCCCAACCATCAATTCGAGCATATGCGCAAATAATTGTTTTTCCGTAGTTTTCTTTGTATTCCGTAAAGTCTGAATCATCAACAATCGCTTTCAAAAGTTCACGTGTATCGTAAGGTTTTGAGCGATCAGCTGGAAGAATTCCGTAAACAGTTTTTGGCGCCAATAAAGGTGCTTTAGATTCTTTTCGATCGAATCCAGCATTTTCAAAAGAACCAATTTTATCTACTAAATTGCGAATTGTTTGTAGACATTCTTGATCATTTTCAACGTTATAATCGCAAACACCTGATATTTCTGTATGGGTAGTTGCTCCACCCAAGGTTTCATTATCGATGCTTTCACCAATAGCTGCTTTTACTAGATATGAACCCGCTAAAAAGATAGTTCCTGTTTTATTTACGATGAGTGATTCGTCGGACATGATAGGCAAATAGGCTCCACCAGCAACGCAACTACCCATAACCGCAGCAATTTGAACAATTCCCATTGAACTCATAACTGCATTGTTTCTGAAAATACGTCCGAAATGCTCTTTATCTGGGAAAATTTCATCTTGCATCGGTAAATAAACACCAGCTGAATCTACAAGATAAATGATTGGAAGTCGATTCTCCATTGCAATTTCTTGTGCGCGAAGATTTTTCTTTCCGGTAATTGGGAACCAAGCACCAGCTTTCACTGTTGCGTCATTTGCTACAACGATACACTGTTTGCCTGATACATATCCTATAACAATTACAACTCCTCCGGCAGGACATCCGCCATGTTCTTTGTACATTCCATATCCAGCAATTGCTCCAATTTCAACTCGATCGGTATTCGGATCAAGCAATAAGTCAATTCGTTCTCGAGCAGTAAGTTTACCACTTTCGTGCAGTTTATCGATTCGTTTCTTACCTCCACCTTCAGCGATTTTAGCCAATTCGCGTTCAAGTGCTGAGATTTTCAATCGCATTTGATCATCGTTGATATTGAATTCTAATTCTTTCTTTGAAATAGCCATTGATAATTTATTAAGCAGCCCAAATATACAAAAAAGTCGAGGAAAATGGGGTGGTCAAAAATGAGTAACCTGAAGAATAGGAATTAAAAAAACCATCGATCAAAGAAGGATGGTTTTCAACGTTTTATGATAAATGATTTACAATAAGCTATCAATAATTTTATCCATTGAGTAGCCTTCTGCCTCTGCTCGATAGTTTCTAACTAGTCGGTGACGAAGAATAGGTTTTGCAACTGCTTTAACATCTTCGATGTCTGGAGAGTAACGTCCGCTTAATGCTGCGTGACATTTAGCCCCAACAATTAAATATTGAGAAGCTCTTGGTCCAGCGCCCCATGAAATGAAATCTTTCGTTAATTGAGGAGCAAATTCAGAACTATATCTCGTCTTACCAACTAATTTAACCGCATATTCCATTACATTATCTGCAACAGGAATACGACGAATTAATTCTTGATAATTCATGATTTGTTCAGCAGTCAATACATGTCTTAATTCGATTTTCGTATCTGAAGTGGTTGCTTTAACAATTGCTAATTCTTCCAAATAACTAGGGTAATCTACCCAAATATTAAACATGAAACGGTCTAATTGTGCTTCTGGAAGGGGATAGGTACCTTCTTGTTCAATCGGATTTTGAGTTGCCAATACAAAGAAAGGAGCGGGTAATTTATAATTCACACCAGCAGCGGTAACTGAACGTTCTTGCATGGCTTCCAACAACGCAGATTGTGTTTTTGGAGGAGTACGGTTAATCTCATCCGCCAAAATAATATTTGAAAACAATGGACCTTTAATGAACTTGAAATTACGATTTTCATCTAAGATTTCTGATCCAACGATATCCGATGGCATTAAATCGGGCGTGAACTGAATTCTATTAAAACTTAATCCCAATGTTTGAGATATAGTGTTCACCAAAAGTGTTTTGGCCAATCCTGGAACACCAACTAATAGACAATGTCCTCTCGAGAAAATAGAAATAAGCACTTGATCCACTACTTCGTCTTGTCCAACGATTACCTTGTGGATTTCATTTTTTAACTCCTTGTAATGTTCTACTAATTGATTGATTTCAGCTGTGTCTGACATGCGTTAATTTTTAATCTGGCTAAATATAACAAACTATTTTGTGAACCATGGATTTCTAAATTGACAATCTTGGTATGATTCATCAATTCGCACATAGGCATTTCCAATTTTTGTTTTAATCCAATTGTTTATTGTTCGTTGTTTTTTATCGTTTTCAGCTGCACGCTTAATTAACGCATAATCATCTTTTAAATTAGCTAAATGCTGCGGTTTGCGATCCATCAGGCGAACAATTCGAATACCTTGTTTACGTTCATAGATATCAACATATAGATTCGGATTCGTAATATCACCTTTTTCCATGTTGTCTGTCAAAAGGAAAATTTGCTGATCCACTTGGTTCAAATCTTCCATATCCCACGTTTGTTCACCAGAAATTGGATTGGTAATAATACCCTTATTTTGTTTGGTCATTTCATCATTAGAAAATCGAGCAACAGCATCATCCCAAGTAATCTTGTTTTCTTTTAATAAAGCATAGCATGAATCCATTTTCAAGGCTGAAAATTCTAATGCATCATTGGTGTATTCAGGAATAATCAATATATGTTGACATACGTAATCATCACCTTTACGGTCAAGAAGCTTAACAATATGGTATCCATAAGATGATTCGAAAACATCTGAAATATCTCCGACTTCAAGAGAGAAAACAGCAGCTTCAAAAGGTGGAACCATCATTCCTCTTGATGCAGTTATTTTTCCACCTTGTGCGGCACTTCCTGGATCCATAGAGTGAATTCTTGCTTGGGTATCGAAACTTTTTCCACCTGTAATATTCTTGCGAATTTCGCTGAGTTGATCAAATGCTCTTTTTTTGTCAGCTTTTGTGATTTCAGGATAATGCACTATTTGTTGAAAGCTCAATTGTGCATTAATCAGTGGAATACTGTCTTTAGGTATTTTGGAAAAGAAATCACTTACTTCTTTGGGTGTTACTGTTATGTCAGCAGTTATGGTGCGTTCCATCTCCTGGGAAAGCAAACGGTCTTTGATAATAGGTCTAAATTCTTCTTTGATTTGAGTAACTGATTTCCCATAGAACTGTTCGAGCTTTTCTCTGCCTCCAATTTGTTCTTCCAACACACGCAAACGATTTTCCATTTCTGAATCAACTTGTTCATCCGAGACTTCGATACTATCTAATTTCGCTTGATTTAATAGTAATTCGTTGTACATAAGTTCTTCCAAAACTGTACAATCCATTTCTTTCGTAACGGCCATTCCTGCTTGAATAGCTTGTAATTTCTGTGCTTCAAGATCTGACATTAAGATAATATTGTCACCCACTTGAGCAACAATTTTGTCAACAACTTTTCTTTCTTGTGCGAATGAAATCGTTGCTAAGAATAAAAAACTAATGGTAATGAATTTTAATATCATGCTTGGTTTTTATTGATTGTAATAATTTTTTTTCTTGTTTTTCTCTCAAATTGTTCACGCGTTTTGAAAGTATAATTTCTTTGATTTGAGGCTTTAAGAATTCAAGTGGAGGTACTTCGTCTTTCAAGCGGTAATCTATAATATTTAAAAAATAAGTGTATTCATCATCTGAAAAATACGTTTTCGTTCGATTCAAAACGATGTTATCTATGTTGTATTGCTTTAAAGGAATGTCCTTCGTTAATTCATTAAAATAAATCCACTGTTCATCATCGAAATAAAAGTTTTCCGCATAAAGTTTAGCATAAGAATTGACTTGCGTTAAATCTTTATCATTTTTTAACAGGAATGCTGTTTTTATCTTATCCTCGACTTTTACTCCTTTTGGAATCTTAATGTAAAGAGCAGTCACAAGATAATCTTGCAAAGAGAAGGAAGATTTATTGGTCTCAAAATAACTTTCAATATCTTTTTCACTTACAACAGAATCAAGTTCAGACAGAATCATTTTTTCTTCCAAATAGAATTTGGCCAATTCTCCTTTGTATGCATCTGCTTTCAAACTGATTAATCTTGAAGCGTTAGGGTTAGATTGTTCCAATTCTTGACGCAATGCTTCCTGTGTGCTCCATGTTTCAAGAAAAAGTGACCAATCAGTTTTACTATTTGAATTATAACCCAAATTATCCATTAGAACTTTAGCGTCACTTTTGGTGAGCTCGATATCATTTACGGATACAACAATTTCTTCGTTCCCTGAGCAAGAAGGAAGTATTAATAAACAAAACAGGCTGACGCAAAGGCCAGCCTGTTTCAAATAGTTATATCGCTTATTTACCAAGAGAGTAGAGTACGTCGTAATTAATCTTTATAGCGTGTTTTTTCGCTAGTTCCTCTAACCAGTTCTTCTCAAGGAAATTCTGGTAATCTGATGTCGCCGCTCCTTTCGCTTCAGAAAATTCTTTTTCCTTAGGATCTAATAATTCAGTTACTTTGATAATATAGAATTTTCCATCTAGTTCAAAAGCTTTATTTAATCCTATTTTCATGTCTCTGCCTTTTAAGAAACTAGTGGATTCTTTATCAAATTTGTTCGTTCTTACACGCAGATTCAATTCACTGTCCTTGTTGATTTTATCTAGGACATGTTTTGAATTAATCGTGTCGTTCTTTAACATCTTAGTTACTTCATTCGCGATATCCATGTTTAAACACTCATAAACAACAGCATCAACACGATTTCCCCACATATATTTGCTTCTGTTTACATTAAAGAATTCACGCAAACCAGTAGTATCTTTCATTGCCTTGTTCCAAACTTTATCAGTCATGATTTCATATAACAAAATTCCATCATGATATTCATTTACTAAAGCTTTGAATTCTGGATATTTTCCTGCTAATTTACCTTCCTCAGATGCAAGAATTGCTTCTTTTTCCCACGCTAAAAATTGTTGTTTAATCACCACCTTTGCATCGTCTTTTCTCACATTTCTATAATTTACAACCATATAATTTGCAAATTGCTGTTGAGTGAATTTTTCTTTGCCTAATGTGAAAACTGGTTTGTTTGATTTTAATTTATCAGCATTCCATTTTCCAACATAATATGTTGAATCAATGTTTTTGATGAACCATTTTAATGCTTTTTTAGAATAGTCTTTATAGCCGTATTCATTTTTCAGTTTACTAACAAATGAATCTTGTGTCTTTTTAGAACGCTCATCCTTGTTCACACGACCTTGAAGTTCCTTCTTCATCTCTGTAAAGACTTGAACGTCTTTCCACTCTAATCGCTTTATAATGTGAAAGCCATATTCTGTTCTTACAGGCGAACTGAAATCACCATCGTTTTTTAAGCTAAATGCGACATCTTCAAAAACTGGAACCATTCGTGTCGTTGTTCCTGTTCCAAATTGTGGTAATACGCCACCTTTGTTACTTGTACTTGGATCATCTGAATGGTCGCTTGCTAAAGCTTCGAAATTTTCACCAGCTTTTAGTTTTTCATATAATTCATTAATTTTCTTTTCGGCTGCTTGAATATCATCTTTGCTAGCATCCTTAGATACAGCAACCATTATATGTGCTGTCTTGATTGTTCCTCGTGCTGGTCGCTTATCAGTAACTTTTAAAATATGGTAACCAAAACGTGTTCTGAATGGCTCTGAAATGTTATTTACTGGAGTATTATATGCCATGTCTTCAAAAGGGTAAACCATTTGGAATGCAGTGAAAAATCCAACATCACCGCCATTATTCGCCGCTGATGGATCATCGGAGCCATTTTTTCCTTTTGCAACATTTTCGAATGCTTCACCATTTTCAATACGTTTTTTCAAAGACATGATACGATTGTATGCTGATAAAGTATCTGCAGGACTTGCATTAGATTCTAAACGAATTAAGATATGTGAAGCCCTAACCTCATTTTTTGTTCGATCGTACGCTTCTTTGACAAGTGCTTCATTTTTTGCTGAGTCAATTAAATAGGGTAGTGCAAGCTGTTTGCGGTATCCGTCAAGTTCTTTTTTTAATTTTGGAATTGTATCATAACCAAGTGCTTCAGCTTCTGCAACTTTCAATTTAAACTTTTTGAACAACTCTAGGTATTCATCCAACGAAACCTTATCGTATTTCGGATCATTATTGTTCTTCAGGTAAATTTGTAAAAATTCAGACTTTGTTACTGGTTTACCATTAATTTCTAAAAGCACTGGGTCTTTTTGGGCCAATGCTCCAAAGGACAAAATCAAACTAAGTACGATTAACAATTGCTTTTTCATGTGAATTCTATTTTTTATTGAATATTAATTGATAAAAATGTTTTACTACTTATATTTTTATTTAATGCTATAGTTCGGTGCTTCACGCGTAATAGTTACATCATGTGGGTGCGATTCACGCATTCCAGCAGACGTAATTCGAACAAACTTAGCACCTTTTAAATTGTCGATAGTTGGTGCGCCGCAATAACCCATTCCAGCTCTTAAACCACCAATAATTTGATACATTACTTCTTCCAGGTTTCCACGGTAAGGCACACGACCAGAGATTCCTTCTGGTACTAATTTTTTAATGTCGTCTTCAGCATCTTGGAAATAACGGTCTTTTGAACCTTTTTGCATCGCTTCAAGAGATCCCATTCCTCTGTAGGATTTGAATTTTCTTCCTTCGAAGATGATTGTTTCACCCGGAGATTCTTCAACTCCTGCGAACATTGAACCAACCATAACGATGTCAGCTCCTGCCGCAATAGCTTTTACAATATCGCCTGTATAACGAATTCCACCATCAGCAATAACAGGAACTCCTGTTCCAACCAAAGCTTTGGCAACTTCATTTACCGCTGTTAATTGAGGAACACCAACACCAGCAATAACACGCGTTGTACAAATTGAACCAGGTCCAATTCCAACTTTTACAGCGTCTGCACCAGCATCCGCCAAGTATTTAGCAGCCTCTGCCGTTGCAATATTTCCTACAATCACATCTAAATTCGGATACTTTGCCTTTACTTCCTTTAATTTATCAACTACACCTCTTGTGTGTCCATGCGCAGTGTCAATAACGATGGCATCTACACCTGCATCAACGAGTGCACTAACACGTTCAACTGTATCATTAGTCACACCAACTGCTGCAGCAACGCGCAAACGACCATAAGAATCTTTACATGAATTTGGATGTGTTTTTACTTTGATGATGTCTCGGTATGTAATCAATCCAATTAACTTGTTGTTAGCGTCAACCACTGGTAATTTTTCAATTTTATTTTCTTGCAGGATGCCTTCAGCAGTTGATAAATCGGTACCATCTGAAGTAGTAATGATGTCCTTTGTTGTCATTACTTCACGAATAGGGCGACTCAAATTCTTTTCAAAACGTAAATCTCTATTGGTAACAATCCCTTTTAAATATTTATCGGTATCAACAACTGGAATTCCACCGATTCCATTTTCTTTCATTAATTGCAAAGCATCCTTAACGAAAGCATCTTCTGAAAGTGTAACTGGATCTAGTATCATCCCACTTTCAGAACGCTTTACTTTTCGAACCTCTAGCGCTTGTTCTGCAATAGTCATGTTTTTATGAATCACACCAATTCCTCCTTGTTGAGCAATAGCAACGGCTAAACGAGCTTCTGTTACAGTATCCATTGCTGCGGACATGATAGGCGTATAAACTTCAATGTTTCGAGAAACTTTACTTTTTAATTGAACATCACGCGGAAGGACTTCTGAATAAGCAGGAACTAAAAGTACGTCGTCGTAAGTTAGCCCTTCTTGAATTTGACTGATGTTAGATAAAGACATGTGAACCTATTTTTTAAATAAATTCTTGCAAAAGTAACATTTTATTCTGAGTAAACCTCTGAAATTAACGAGCAAATATTGGTATTTTTTTGTTTTTTTATTGTTAAATTATTTTAATTCTTTATGCTGCCTCTTGTAAAAAGCGTAAACTTGTTTTTATACTAAAATGCAAAGGAAATGCGCATACTTTCAATTCTTCTTTTTGTTCAGCTCTTCTCACAAATTAGCTTTACTCAAACCCGAGTCGATTCTCTTCAATTAATTCAACTGTCAGGTGTTGTTGTTAACGAAGAAGATTTAACACCTTTGCCGTATACAACTCTTTACGATAGAACTCAGCGAAGAGGAGTGATCTCTGATTATTATGGTTTTTTCTCAACTGTTGTTCTGCCAGGTGACACCTTACTGTTTTCATCATTTGGTTTCAAGACATCGACTTACGTCGTTCCAGATACTTTGAGAGATAGTCGCTACTCAATCATTCATGTTATGCAAAAAGACACTGTTAATCTTCCTGAGGTTACGGTTTATCCTTGGCCTTCACGTGAGGATTTTGCGCGATATTTCGTGAACATGCAACCGTATGACGATGCATTAAGAAGAGCTCAACGTGAATTGTCAGGAGAAACGCTTGCATTTGTCGCTGCTCGATTAGATGGTGATGCATCTTTAGCATATGGAACTGTTTCAAATCAACGTAATACGCGATTATACACCAATGGTCAATTACCCGCCAATAACTTATTGAATCCATACTCTTGGGCCAAGTTGATTCAAGATTGGAAACAAGGTAAGTTATCACGACAATAATAGGAATCAATTTATTTGATTAATATATTGTTTTATTTCCTTTTTATTCCAACGTATGAAGCAGTTTTTTAGAAGATCGAAAAATACTTGTTTGTTTATTTTAGCGAGTTTGATCCTTTTGAATTTCCTGCCATTCCGATCTGTTACGCAGGTTTCAGATAACGTTGGAAATCCAATTGATTTGTTTGTTCGTTCAGATGCTGGTTTTGAGGATTTGTTTTTGATTATTCCTCAACTATTTTTACTAATTCCTTTAACTTTTATGTATTTCAGTAAATCTAAATTAGGACATTTATTATCGGTCCTATTTTCATTTATTTCTCTTGTTCCATTGGCGGTGGTATATTTCGCAATTACGTTCAATTTTGAACTAGATCCACCTTATTTTAATTTTTCACTTGGAATTGGTTATGTTCTATTATGCATTCTAATTATTTTCTTGCACGTTTCCGCGATTGATTTTTATTTTAAAGCAAAAAGTAAAAAACAACTTAATCAAGATTTAATTGATCAATTAATGGGATAACACAAAAAGTATTTTTCCACTGGGTTAGCCAATGCTGAAATATTTAAATTATCTGAGGCTTTACTCAAATCGATGATCTCTCCATTTTTCATCAACATATTTATGTTTTGCTTATGTTGATTGTATGCATTATTGCTTAACACATCCGTATAAACGAAAAATTCAATTTCTTCATCATTCAAATTCAGCTGATTGCGAACCATTTCTTTTTCCAAACGAATTCTGTCAGGACTAAATGGTTCTTTAGCGATTTCGATTTTGAACAAGTTTCGATTTACTAAACGATTCGCTAAGGTTGAAAGCGCTTTGTCGGAATGATGTTGCCACACCTTTATAGCTCCAAGAATATCGTAATCATCTAAATCTGCGAATTTATCCAAAACACTTGGGTCATTCTTGAAATCGTCTTTTTTGACATCGTTTTTCAAGAAGTACATTAAGGTTGGACTCGCAAATAGTTCATTTCCTTCCTTTACTAGTTGTTTGGCTCTTCTTAGGGTATGAATTAACATAAACTCAGCGGAAACGACTGTTTTATGCAGGTAAACTTGCCAATACATCAATCTTCTAGCGACAATGAACTTTTCAATTGAATAAATACCTTTTTCTTCAAGAACTAAATTTCCTTCGTAAACATTGATCATTTCGATTAATCGGTCGCTTCCAATAATACCTTCACTCACACCAGTATAAAAACTATCGCGGTTTAAGTAATCTAAACGGTCCATGTCAAGCTGACTAGAAACTAATTGATGTAAGAATGGCTTAGAATGCTTGTTTTTAAAAATTAAAAGTGCATGATCTAAGTCCTCACCAAATTCATTACTTAACCGTTCAATAAAAAATCCTGAAATTTCTTCGTGACTCACACCAC
>JAIOZF010000049.1 GCA_021740745.1 Crocinitomicaceae bacterium
AGCAACACTGAAAACGGAGAAACCTCAAACGAAACCCTTTTTCATTACAAGCAAGTTGGAAATATCCTAACTTCTCACTATTCAGGGGGAAAGATTAAATATGGACATCTGATAGGTTTGGTTGACAAATCGGGAACTATAGAAATGCGTTATCATCAAGTAAATGACAAAGACGAGTTGATGACCGGCATTTGTATTTCAAGGCCTGAAATACTCGAAAACGGAAAAATTCGTCTGCACGAAAGTTGGGAATGGACTTCGGGAGATCAATCAATTGGGAAATCAATACTAGAAGAACTATAAACCTATTAACAATGGCACATGAACACACGTATAAACTAACTGCGGAATGGACAGGGAACAAAGGTGAAGGAACTAAAAATGTTCGGACCTATGATCGCAGTCACACCGTTTCTATTCAAGGGAAACCGGAATTATTTCTAACAACGGACAACGCTGCGGTTGGAGACAAATCAAAGTTAAACCCCGAAGATTTATTGGTTTCAGCTCTTTCATCTTGCCATTTGCTTTCCTACTTGTATTTATGTGCAATGGAAGGAATTGTCGTTACATCTTACACCGACAATGCGACAGGTAGTATGATTGAAGAGGCGAGTGGTGCTGGAAGTTTCAAAGAAGTAACATTGAATCCAATCTTTTCTGTGACAGACGAAAGTATGGTTGAAAGAGCTATAGAACTACATCACAAAGCGCACGAAATTTGTTACATAGCCAATTCTGTGAATTTTGAAGTAAGATGTAATCCAAGTTGCAGCGTAGATTGAATAATTGAAGAAATTGACCGTTCTAAGGTGAATTTATATGCAGCCTAATGTTCTAAAATATATCTTGACATTTAAAGTATCATTGAGGAGATTGAGGCTATTCTCAAAAAAAAACGCTGTATCTCAATGAAATCAGGCCTTCTTCGCAATATTGCGAAGTTGCAATTTTGCAAAGATTGAAAGTTGAAATTGCAATTTTCATTAAAGAGTTTCATCAAGTTTTCGCCACATCAGATTCATTAGGTTCAAAAGGTCAGTTTTTCCCTTTTCAATTTGATAATTTTCCCATTTGACAATTTTAAATTCCTTTCAAAAAAAAAGAACTATCTTTGAATGTAGATGGTACAAATAATTGAAAATAAACTAGAAGAGATTATAGCGCTATGTAAAGTGCATAATGTTTCGTCGTTTGCATTATTTGGATCGGCTGCAAAAGACTCTATGAATGAGCAAAGTGATCTTGATTTTTTAGTAGAGTTTTCAGAAGAAATAGATGTGCTCAAATATGCAGATAACTATTTTTCTTTTTTAGAAGAACTCGAAAATTTATTGGGTAAAAAAATTGATCTGGTCTCTAAAAATTCTTTGAAAAATCCAATTTTAATTGAAGAAATTGACCGTTCTAAGGTGAATTTATATGCAGCCTAAAGTTCTAAAATATATCCTTGACATTCAAAGTGTTATTGAGGCTATTCTCAAAAAAAAACGCTGTGTCTCAATAAAATCAGGCCTTCTTCGCAATATTGCGAAGTTGCAATTTTGCAAAGATTGAAAGTTGAAATTGCAATTTTCATTAAAGAGCTTCATCAAGTTTTCGCCACATCAGATTCATTAGGTATCAATAGGTCAGTTTTTCCCTTTTCAATTTTCCATTTGACAATTTTCAATTTACCATTTTACATTAGAAAATTTTAAATTTCCTTTACTTCCCTTTCAAGTACATCTCAAACCAACGATCTTGTTCCCACAAGAGATGTAAGATGTTTTCTTTTGCTACGTAACCATGACTTTCTTTCGGTAAAATCACCAAACGGGTTGGTTTACCCATTCCTTTCAATGCATTGAAATAACGCTCACTTTGTAGGGTGAATGTTCCTGGATTGTTATCCGCTTCTCCGTGCACCAATAACAAAGGGAAATTCATTTTATCGGCTGTCATAAAGGGCGACATTTCATTGTAAATACCTTGTGCTTCCCAGTAATTGCGCTCTTCACTTTGGAAACCAAATGGAGTCAATGTTCTGTTGTATGCACCACTTCGTGCAACGCCACACGCAAAAAGGTTGGAATGCGTTAAAAGATTGGCCGTCATGAAAGCGCCATATGAATGTCCACCAACGGCTACTTTCGTGCGGTCAATGTATCCCAAGGCATCCACTGCATCAATTGCTGCTTTTGCATTGTCAACTAATTGCTGAATGAAACTGTCATTCGGTTGTGTATCGCCTTCACCCACAATTGGGAACGCCGCATTGTCTAATACAATATAACCACGTGTTACCCAATAAATCGGTGAACCATAACTTGGGAATGTAAATTGGTTGGGGTTGGTAGTTGTTTGACCAGCACTGTTTTTATCCTTGTATTCTTTTGGATAAGCCCACATGATCATTGGTAATTTTTCTTTTTTCTTTTGATCGTACCCTGCGGGTAAATAAAGCGTTCCCGTTAATTCTAAACCGTCACTTCGCTTGTATTTTATCACTTCTTTGTACACTTTTTCCAAAGGCGTGAATGGATTTTTGAAGTTGGTAATCTGAACTGGTGCAGCTTTCGCCTTGCTGATTGTGCGAACGAAGTAATTGGGGTACTGCGTTGCCGATTCGATACGCACGAGCACTGTTCCTTTCTTCACATCGATAAAAGACGAAAGTGATTCTACTTTGTCGGTGTAGGCTGAACGGTATAATTTCACCAGTGCACCGGTTTTAAGATTCATTTGGTGAATAAACGGAAATTGTCCCTCAGCAGTAAATCCTTCTCCAAATAGATAAACTCCGTCACCTTTCAATTCCAGCACATCTTCTCCATATTGATTGCGTGTTGTTTGCATTCTTCCTGGATCGGCATATTTATCGTCATAATTGCGGTCGAACAGCATTTTCATCGAGCTATTTCCGACTGAAGGATCGAAGAAATAAGATTTAGCATTTCGAGTATTCCACCAATAATCAGATGCCACCGCATGCGTTGCGTCTCCCCATTCAATACCTGAAGCGCGTTGTTTTAATTTAATAAGTGAGGTTGCTGGTTCGGTAAAAGGGGCTATCCATGTGAAAACTTCGTCACGGTAATCAACGATTACTTCTGGATCTCCTTTGTCGAGTGCTTGCATGTAATAAAGTGTTGCAGGTTCATCATTTCGCCAACTAAAGTTGCGTTTTCCATCATAAACAGCCATGAATCCTTTGGGCATTACTTCCGTCAGTGGTGTAAAGTTTACTTCTGCAATTTTCTTTGCTTGGGCATCGAAAACCACTTCACGGTTTGGAAAACGATCATATGTTACCATATAGGAAAATGGTCGCTCAATCATGGTAATCAGAATGTAATTTCCATCGGGAGAAAAGCTTTCGCCCATGTACATTCCTTTTGCCATCCACTTTTCACTTTTTCCGTCCAAAGAAACTTTGTGTAATTCAGAAGAAGCCAATGCTTCAAAATTCTTTTCATCAATCGGGTTCTTCAAAAGATCTTGGTAGGTTCTATTTTGTGCTTTCGAACCGTCTGAAACACTTACAACTGGACCAGCAGGCAAGGTGTTTTTTGTATTGATCAAACTTGGTTTGTCAGCAGGAATGGTGCGTACCAACAAGGCTTTGCTATCCTTAAACCACGTCATCGGCGCTCCAAGGTTTGCATTTAAAACCAACTTGCTGATTTTTTTACAGTTGTTTGTCGCAAGGTCTAGCACCCACAATTCAACTTGGCTGGCTGTGGTATGCGTAAATGCGATAAATTGCTCGTTTGGTGACCACGAAAGATTGGAGATGCGAGGTTTTTCAGGAAGTCCAGAAACTTGTAGTTCAACTGTACCATTTAATTTACGTGTTTTGATATTGTTCAGGTACGTCACCGTACTGGAAATATTTGTTACTGGATTGATGCGCAATCCAGCCAATTTCATTTCTTCTTGATTTAAATCGTCCAACGTTTTATAGCTATCTCGGTAAAGAAATACCATGTTTTCCTTTTTTGAATCCATGATGACACTTGGTGCTCGCTCATAATCTACAAGATCCAAAATTTCCTTCGGAGGTTTTTGGTAATCGAGATTTTCTTGTGCTATGAATGAATAGGAGAGTAGTGTGCTACTTAAAATAAAAAGGAATCTTTTCATGTTGCTTCGAACGTTTGTTTACCCAAAGATAACATTTGAGTGGCTAAGTTGTTTTATTCCGATTGTAGACAATTAAAACTGGTCAAAAAAGTAGCTGGGCGACATCTTTATTTTTTAAGAATAAACCTTCTTTTTGATGTGAATTGGAGAAACTTATGATTGCTTTATATAGTTTTACTGCTAAATCGCTCTTTTTAAACAATGTTCACCACCAAACTTACCCTTCAGGATATCTTACCGCTGACGTGCACACGAACAGGTACGTGCTGTCATGGCAATCAAGTTTTTTTGAATCCGTGGGAATTGGCTCGTTTGGCGCATGAAAAAGGAATCTCAGCGGTTGATTTTCGATCCAATTATTGCGATGATGGTGGGATTTTGTTGCGCTTTAATGGAAAAGCAGACAAGCGCGGTAAATCAGCTTGCAGTCAGTACATCGATAATTTTGGTTGCAGTGTGCATGTGGGTCGACCCTTGGCGTGTCGCTTATTTCCATTAGGACGTCAAATTCAACATGGTAAGGCGGAATACATTTTTCAAGGCGAGCAATTTCCGTGTTTGAATGGTTGTGCATCCGTTGTTGAATTGCCGTATTTGAGTGTAGCAGAATATTTGAAAGGTCAGGAAACAGATGCCTTCGAAAAAGCGCAAGATGCCTATTTAGAAGTGATGCAAAACTTGGCGGAAAATGCCTTTGCGTTATTATTGGACAGCGGTTTGGCAGCAACGGGAGAAACAAAAACACTTTCCATGTGGCGTGATCTGGGCAAAGCAGATGCGAAAACCTTGGCAGAACGAATCGGAGAAGAATGGCTAATGGCGCTACTACTTCCAACAATCGATGTACTCGAAAATCCAGAAGAATTTGCTGAAATCCACAATGAACTTTTACAGGAAAAAGCGCAGGAACAATTTGGCAGTTTACAATCCCTTCAAGCATTTCACGAGGCTTCTACACTTATGATGTCCTTGGCCTTGTATTTAGCCCGTGCCTTGGGTGCTCATCCCGAAAGTTTATCCGAGCATTGGGTAGAGGAAGCGAAAGGATTTGGGGCGTGTGAGTAGTTTTGTAAAAAATAGAAAATACTATTCAGGAACCTTTAAAAAAAAATAAATAATGACACCTATTTTTCGTTTAGCAACCCTTACAGATTTACCTGCGATTTGGGATATTTTACAACAAGCAATTGCGCGTCGAAAAGCGGATGGGAGTAATCAATGGCAAGATGGATATCCGAATCCAGAGGTAGTTCAAAATGATATTGAAAAAGAAGTCGGTTTTGTGCTGACATTGGAGAATGAAATTGCAGGTTATTTTGTCGTTCTGATCAATGATGAACCGGAGTATGCTAAAATTATTGGAAAGTGGTTGACAAACGATGATTTTGCAGTTTTTCACCGTGTCGCAATTTCTGAAGACAACTTAGGGAAAGGCCTAGCGAAATCAATCTTCCAGTTTATAGAGGATTATGCCCTCAAAAACGACATCTTTAGTGTGAAAGCTGATACCAATTTTGACAATCACGCAATGCTGTCTTTATTTGAGAAATCCGGTTATGTATATTGCGGAGAGGTTTATTTTCGAGGAAGTCCAAGGAGAGCTTATGAGAAAGTGTTGGAGAAGTAATTAGTTATTCTGTAAGTCAATAAAATCGGGTGTTCTACGCAATATTGCGAAGTTGCAATTTCGCAAAGTTTGAATCTTTCAAATCTGTCAAATCTTTCAAATCTTCAAATCATTCAATCTTCCATTCAAACAACCTCAAAATCAAGTATGGAAAGCTGATTGAGTCCCAAAAGTTTTAACTGGTAATTACCTTCCGCTAGTTTATGCAATTTTAAATCTACAGCATGTTTACCAATAGCATAAGTTTGGGATCCGCTTCTCAATGGTAATAATTCGTCTTTTTCGTGAATCATTATGTTTAAATCCAATTTCTCGTGAACACTTAAGTATAAGCGACTGGTAACATTAATTGGATTTGGGTAGATAAAAGCTTCAAACTTTTTATCGCCTGAAGTGGTTATACCTTCAAATTTAGTTGCGTTTAAATCAGAAACAGGTCTAACCAAAGGACGATTGGAATTGTTTTTTAGTTTAGTTGGATGTTGAATGGGTTGTAAGAAATTTGCACTTAGGAAGTCTTCAGCATCTGGTTGAATAGTCATACTTCCACTTACAATTACATCTCCCAAAAAGGCTTCACAAACAACCCAGTTTTCGGGTATATTTAAAACAAACAGCTCATTGAGCGGCATTATTCCTGCGTAAGTTATGATTTCATTAAATGGAAAAAAGGGTATGCCTGTATATGGCGGTGTTATTTGAACAGGATGGTCATTTGTTGCTGAAGAATCAACAACTGCTAAATCAACAGTCGATGAATCCGTTTCCAACATGTTATGTGTTTCTATAGATAATTTCGAAATGATTTCTTTAGAAAGTGTGTTTTGACAACTAAAAAGTGTTAGACCGAAAACTGCAAGGAGAGAAAATAACCAAACTGCACGAAAAGCCTCTCGGTCGTTCTTCCATTGAAAAAAATCATCATTCAATGCATCGAGTTGGTAATTGGTAATACGTCCACACGTTCGTTTATTGGCTGTAAATTCTTGGAAAAGTATTTCTTTAATCTCAAATGGCGATTTATGCGTAAAGTCAATCACCTCTAATGCGCATAATTGACAATGAGCCCCCTTTTCAGTAGGTGTCATTTTTGACCAATCTTCATTACAAGGTTCTTTTATTGAAATTCCCATAGTAGCGTTTTGCAATTGAAGAACGTCGCATTATGTGTTGGGTTGTGTTTGTATTTGTTAATAGCTTGTTAAATAGTGATTTTGAGAATTACTAGCAGGCAGTAGAGTATACTATTTTAAAAATTGAGTTTGTCGTTAAAACGGCTCTGTAGGTCAATAAAAATAGACATTCCTTGTAATATTGTAAAGTTGTAAAGTTGTAAAGTTTGAATCATCGAATTTTCAAATTTTCAAATCATCGAATGAAGGTTACCGAGCGAAGATTGCCGAGCCTGTCGAGGTGCGAGGTACAAATCATCGAACTATCGGATTCTCTAATTTTACAATTCCTCCTACTTTTTCTTTTCCCAAAGAGTAACGTTTACACCTATAGAAATACCTATTCCATCCAACGAATAAGTGCGCTTATATAACTTCTGAGCTTGGTTTTTGTCAGTGGGATTCAACATGTATGATTCCGATTGATCTCCAAATTCGATTTCAGAATGATATGGCTCAAATTCATGTTCTGCTAGGTCATCATTGGCATCGATTTTATATACAGTCATTTTTCCTTTGTTCGGGCTAAATGATTGAGAAGTAAATTGAATTTCACTAAAAATGGCAATTCTAGGAGACACACTTTTGTTGATTCCGATACTTCCAGTGAATCCTAAGGAAATTGGACCAAGGTATTCATATTCCAACAACGCCTCATTAAAGCCTAGATTCCAATCCCCATTGTTTTTAAAATGTTGCATGTAAGAAATTTTCCCTGAACCAATCGTTAATCCAATTTTTGAATAAACAGCGCATGTTTTGAAGGGAACTTTAATACTGATTTTAGGATTAATTCGCCAGAATTTCCCCTCATATGTTCGAGTAGTAACCTCATCGTTTGAATGAAGCGCTAACGGATGTATGTATGAACCAGTAAGTTCAAAACCTAAATTATTTTGGAATTCGTATCCTAGGCTGACATCTGCACTTAGTAACTGTTTAAAAGAATAATCTTCAAGATTCCAGAACCAAGGATTAGTAATTTGATGAAAGGAATTCACAATGAAAGAAGGTACCTGATCGTTTGGAAGAACATAATGGTAGCCTGTTGAAATAGATCCAGTTAATTTTTGCGACCAAGAATATTGATTCAAGATGAAAATCGTAAGGAAGCAGATATATTTCATGTAAACTAAAACAAAAGAATACTTGAAAATGTTACATGCGTTACAAATTTTCAAATCATCGAATTTTCAAATAAATTAATTATTCAAAATTTAATTTATTTTTATCCCCTCGAAAACTAACGTCACGCACATGAGCAAAATTAAAGTTGAAGCAACAATCGCAGCAGATTTAAAAACAGTTTTTAATTGTTGGACAGAACCAGATCATATCACGAAATGGAATTTTGCAAGCGCTGATTGGCATTGTCCAAAAGCATCGAACGATTTGCGCGCAGGTGGAAAATTCAGCTCGACAATGGCCGCGAAAGATGGCTCAATGGCCTTTGATTTTGAAGGTGTTTATGACGAGGTAATCGTGGAATCAAAAATTGCCTATACATTAGAAGACAATCGTAAGGTTGAAATTACATTTGAAAGAGTGGGCGATGCAACTAAAGTGATCGAAACCTTTGATCCAGAAAATCAAAACAGCGAAGAATTACAGCGTTCAGGTTGGCAAATGATCCTCAACAACTTCAAATCTCACGTCGAAAGCCTCTAGTTTCTCACGTCTAACGCCTTAAGCCTATCGCCTCAAGCCTATCGCCTATTTATAAAGCATTTCCTCAATACTATTCTTCGACACGAAGTGATAACTACCCTTCGCTTTGTCAAAGACTCCTTTTGCCCATTCAAGGTCGTTAGGACGCTTCGTTAAGGCCTTGTAGATGGGTGCTAAATACTTACGACGACCAACTTTGATTAAGAATTTTTCAATGTTCGGCTTGATGTCTTCATATCCATTATTGATTCCCAATACGTACCATTCGGTCATGATTTCTGAGTTACCCCAATTTTTGAAGTTGATTGACTTATCCAATTGTTGCATTTTTGCAACAGAAATGTCTGCTGGCAATTTACGGATGAAAGTTTGCCATTCTTGAGTGATGTATTGATCTCGTGTTAATTGTTCGACTACTTTTTTCTTTTTCCTTCTGCCTTTTACTTTCACGTAAGTAACTTTCTTGGCGAAAATATCTTCACCAGCTGCAAAGCGATCTGCCAATAATTGAACTTGATCAAATCGAGCAGATTGGATTTTTACGCAATTCGAGGGAAGTCCCTCTTTATAAATCCACTCGTTTGTGTTGAATTTGATATTGTTTGGCTCAAGCAAAGTAGAATTTAAGTAATCCACAAAATGTTCAGTGGTAATTGTTTTGAAAGCGAATTCTTTGAAGTATGATTTTAAAAAGGAATCAAATTTCTTTCTTCCAACCGCTTCCTCCAATGTTTTCAGGAAAAAAGCGCCTTTTACATAAGCAACTTGTGTCATCCCGTCATCTGGATTTCGACCCGATAAAGCCAATTTAAGTTTAGTGTCTTCCGGGTGCTCACTTTCCGAAATATCATCCATTTCAGCCTCTAATTCATAAAACTCGATCAAGGCTAACATGTCGGCAATTTCTTTTCCGTACAATTCTTCCATGATACGATTCTCAAAATAAACCGTAAATCCTTCGTTCAACCAGAAATCATCCCATGTAGCATTTGTAACCAGGTTTCCTGACCAAGAATGGGCAAGTTCATGCGCTACAACACTCACTAAACTACGATCACCAGCTAAAAGGGTAGGATTAACAAATGTCAGGCGTGGATTCTCCATTCCACCAAAAGGAAAAGAGTAGGGAAGTACAATTAAATCATATTGTTCCCACAAATACTCGCCATACAATTTTTCTGCTGCACCAACCATTTTGGAAAGATCGGCGAACTCATAAGCACATGAATTAATCATTTCAGGCTCTGAGTAAACACCGCAATTTGGACCTAGTTTTTTATACGAAAGATTTCCAACCGCCAAAGCAATTAAATAACACGGAATGGCTTGTTTCATTTGGAAATCATACACTCCTTCTGCATTTTTTGCTTGAGGATTTTCGGCACTCATAACCGGAAGCAAGTCCTTCGGAACTTTTACTTTCGCTGAATACGTAATTCTGTTAGCTGGGGAATCTTGACACGGAATCCATGAACGCGTCAAAATAGCTTGACCTTGCGTGTACATGTACGGATGCTTTTTACCCGTCGTTAATTCTGGACTCAACCATTCAATCGCTTCCGTTTTATCAGTCGTTTTGTAATAAATGTTGACGTGGGTAGTTTTTGGAGTTACAGTAACCATTAAAGGTTGACCAAGTAATGAATCCTCGTCCCATTGTCCAATGACAAAATCCGTTTCTTCTTCTTTGTCTCTTCCAAGGGTGATTTTCTGAATTTCTAATCCTTTGATATCGAAGATTGCTGTATCCGTCCCTGAATTAATCATTTCGTGTCGTGCAACACCATAAATAGTTTTAGAATCGAAATTCACATCAATATCCAGGTGCAAGTGTTTTGTTCGAATCAATTTTAAATTCGAATAACTGTGATCATCAAAAGTAGAGTCAGCAAAACGTTCAGTTGCAGTAACAGACGTTTTAGGCGTTTCATCACATGATTGAAGGAGAAACGCGATAATTGCTAAGCACAGAAATAAGTATTTTTTCATGTATTCTCTGAGAAAAGATAACAGTTACACAAAGTTAATATTATTATCTATTTGTTAAGTAACGAATTGCATCGGAAGCACCAATTAATCCAAAAAGAGCAGGCATGTAACTAATTGTTCCGTAAAATGACTTTTTGAAGTTCAAACCATTCGTCATTTTTAGCGATTCTTTTAGCTGAACTTCAGAGGAATAAACGGCTCTTACTTTTTTGAAATCTACCCCTTTTTTACGCAATTGTTTTTTGACATGTCCAGCTAAATTGCAGTTGTATGTATTCGGTAAGGTGACAACTGAAACGCGCGAAGGATCCAATTTTCCGCCTGCACCAAAATGTGAAACAATGCGAATTTTAAGTCGAATAGCTGCAATGATCCATTCCGTTTTGGGTGCGACAGAATCAATACATTCCATGATACAGTCCGGTTTGAATTCTTCTAAAATCTCCCAAACTCTTTCGGGCATCACAAATTCTTCAAGAATGTTGAGCTTTAAATCAGGATTTATTTCTAACAAACGTTCACCCAAAACAACTGCCTTATTTTTGCCAATTGTCGAATTCAGTGCAGTTAACTGTCGATTTTTATTGGTCACATCGAACACATCTCCATCGATTAGTGTCATCGTTCCAACACCTGAACGAGCAATGAATTCAGCTGCATACGATCCAATACCGCCAAGTCCAACAACCAACACGTGTGACTTTTTTAATTTCTCGACGCTTTCCTTGCCAATTAAGAGTTCTGTGCGTTCTAACCAATTGTCCATTTGGTGAATATTCGTTTGAAATTAGCTTCTATTTGTGCTTCAAGCAGCGGTAAAGGTAAATTTATTAGTTCACTTACTTTTGCATAGATGATTTCGATTGGGATATCAGCAGCATCTGTTTCAAGGAATAAACGATCGATTGGAATCGTAGTGATTTTCTCCTGTAATTTCCGATTTGTCAGTAGTGCAGTACCGATACTAATCATAATTTCTTCATTTATTACCTCTTCGAGAATCGAAACCTTTGAGAATCCATGATAAATCCATTGTTGTTTTGGAAGCAGTATTTTTTTCAGTTGTTTTAATTCATTCCAAGAATGAACACAGTGAAGAATAACGGGCAAACCTATTTCCTCCGAAATGACCACTTGTTGAATAAAAATTTCTTTTTGACGCGCAAATTCAGGGCCTTTTAATTTATCCAAACCAATTTCGCCCAATGCTAAACACTTCTGATTCTCAGTAATTAAGCGAATTTCTGATACTTTACTTCCCCACTTTTCTGCCTCCCAAGGATGGATGCCAAACGAAAAGTAGTTTTCAAGAGGATCTCCAAATGTTCGACTAACGACTTCAATTTGCCGGCCAGTCAAGTGATGCGTGTGAATATCGATAAGCATATTTTACAGCGGATATTTTATCAAAAGGCGAATATTTAAATAAATTTTATATTTTCACGGTTCAATCAAAAAAAATAAAATGGAAAATACTGTTCAAAAGGGACATCCTAAAGGTTTGTATTTATTGTTTACTGTTGAAATGTGGGAACGTTTTTCGTACTACGGAATGCGTGCGATTTTCATCCTTTACTTAACAAAAGCATTATTAATTGATGCAAAAGCAGCAGGTGGTATTTTTGGAACCTATACTTCTTTAGTATATGCTACGCCATTGTTAGGTGGATTTATTGCGGATAGATATTGGGGTAATAGACGTTCGATTCTTGTTGGTGGTATTTTAATGGCCATTGCACAATTCTTGATGTTCTTCAGTGCAAGTATGTATGGACATGCTGATTCAGCTATTCCAATTATGTATGTTGCCTTAGGGTTTTTGATCTTAGGAAATGGTTTCTTCAAGCCAAATATTTCTTCAATGGTTGGTTCACTTTATCCAAAAGGTGATTCACGAATCGATTCTGCCTATACTATTTTCTACATGGGAATTAATGCTGGAGCGCTTGTGGCACCGTTAGTATGTGGTGGATTAGGTGATACTGGAAGTGCTGCTGATTTTAAATATGGTTTCTTATCTGCTGGTATTGGAATGGTGATTGGAACAATAATCATGGTATCTTTTCAAAAGAAATATTTAGTAACTCCAGAAGGAGAACCAATTGGTTTAAAACCATCATACTACAGAAAAGAACGCGAAAATGCTGGTTTGGAAGTTGAAACACAAGCAGCATTAACAAAAGTAGAGAAAGATAGAATTTGGGCAATCTTCATTATTACGGCATTCGTAATTGCATTCTGGGCAGCTTTTGAACAAGCAGGTGCATCATTGACAATCTTTGCTGATCAAAACACGGACAGAGGTTTGTTCGGCTGGACAGTTCCAGCTTCTTTCTTTCAATCAATCAATCCAATTTTCATCGTAATTTTTGCTCCGTTGTTCTCTGTTTTATGGTCAACATTAAGCCGAAGAGGAAAGGAACCTAGTTCACCAATGAAAATGGTTTGGGGTCTTGCAATTTTAGCTTTAGGATATGTATTAATTGCTTTCAGTGTGAAAGGAATGGGAATGGAAGATAAAATCTCTATGTTCTTCCTAATTGGAATGTACTTCTTGCATACATGTGGTGAATTAGCAATTTCTCCTGTTGGATTATCAGTGGTAAACAAATTGTCACCGAAGCGTTTCGCTTCAATGATGATGGCGGTGTTCTTCTTATCATCTGTTGTTGGAAACTTCACTGCTGGATTGTTCTCGGGATTGATTCCTCAACCGCAAGTAAAAGAAATCATTGTTGATGCAAATAGCTCAGTTAATCAATCTCAATTATTAGAAGCATCTGCATTTTTATTGAATAAGTCAGAAAACCCGATGGAATCTGCTGTAATTTCTGCTTACGAAGCAGATTTGGACAAATCAGGAAAGAAATTCGATCGTGAAAAAATGACAATGGCTGATACGTTGTACAAGCCAGAAGCAACAAAAGTAGTTGGTGATTTGAAAGGTGATCAAAAAGTTGTTTTTGCAGACCGCGGAACGTTTAGTGGAATGACAGAAATTACTGCAAATGCGGATTTAACAAAGAAGTACAACAACAATAAAAATGTGATTGTACGTAACGTTTCCATAAACAACGAGCATGTTGGTGCTATCGTATTTGAAAATTCTGAAAATTCATTGTTCGGATTTAAAATCAATACATTATACGCATTCTTTATCATTTTCATTATTATGTCTGGTGCGACAAGTTTGTTATTATTCGTTCTACATAAGAAAGTGGAAAAATTAATGAATGGTATTCGTTAATACACGACTCAATAGATTTTACCTTGCAATGTAAGGTAAGAAATCCCTCCTGTTTATCACGAGGGATTTTTTTTATCCAAAAATTACACTAGTTTTAGCCTTCACAAAATAAAAGAACCCTATGACTGATGACCAAATCCTAGATGATTCGTTGCAAACAACTGATAGTCAATCGGAATTAGATAAAATTCAAGACTTCCAAGGGAAATACCCAAAACAACTGTGGTATTTGTTCCTGACTGAAATGTGGGAACGATTCTCTTTCTACGGAATGCGTGGAATGTTGACCGTTTTCATGGTGAACGAATTGTTTTTCAAAGAGCAGGATGCCAACCTTAAATATGGAGCCATTCAAGCTTTTGTATACGCATTTACATTCATCGGCGGTTTATTCGCTGATAAAATTTTAGGATTTAAAAAATCTTTGTTTTGGGGCGGACTCCTAATGATTATAGGAAGTTTCATTCTAGCTTTTTCGCCACAAGATCTTTTCTTCTTTGGTATCAGTTTTACGATTATCGGTACAGGTTTCTTTAAACCGAACATTTCTACCATGGTTGGGGCACTTTATAAAGAAGGTGATGTTCGTAGAGACGCCGGTTTCGGTTTGTTCTACACAGGAATCAACATTGGTGCATTATTAGGCGGATTCTTATGTGTGTGGGTCGGGAAAGAATATTCTTGGAATATTGCCTTTTCTCTCGCTGGTTTTGTAATGATTATTGGTTTAATCACTTTCTATTTCACGAAACACGCCATGGGGCCAATTGGCGATTCACCGCTCTTACACCTTCCAAAACAAAAGCGTCAAGTACGCGAAATCGTTGTCTTTGTAGGTTCGTTATTGTGCATTCCATTGATCTTGATGATGGTTAAGAAAACAGAATATACGGATTTATTCATGTACATTATCGGTCCGTGTACGCTCATCTATTTGTTCTACGAAATGAGTAAATTGACGCTTGCAGAGAATAAAAAATTGTTCGCAGCCTTGTTCTTCATTTTCTTTTCAATCGTCTTCTGGGCCTTCTTCGAACAAAGTGGTGGGTCATTGAGTCTATTCGCATTGAATAATTTAGATAATTCATTGCTTGGAGTTACTATCGATCCAAATGTTGTGAACAATACCTCAAATTCAGTCTTTGTGATTGCCTTGAGTGCAGTGGTTGGACTTATCTGGTTGTGGATGGCGCGCAAACGTTTTGAACCAAACACAATGGTGAAATTTGGTTTAGGATTTTTATTCCTGGCTGCAGCCTTTTACATTTTCTATGGCACACGTTTCTTCGCTGACGAAACTGGAAAAACGTCATTAGATATCTTCACAGTTGCATACTTGGTAATTACCTTGGGTGAACTTTGTTTGTCTCCAATTGGACTTTCAATCATGACTAAATTAGCTCCACGTCACTTGTGGGGTGTTATGATGGGGATGTGGTTCCTCGCTTCTGCCTACGGTCAATACGTTGCAGGAATTTTAGGCGCTGGAATGGCAAGTCCAAAAGAAGATGCATCCAACGCTGAAAAACTGATTTCCTATACAGATGGTTACTACCAATTGGCAATTTATGCCTTTATAGCAGGTGTAGCCGTAATCGCACTTTCGCCCCTAATCAAAAAATTAATGGGAGGAGTGAAGTAGGTTTGAGGCCTGAGATTATAGGCGAGAGGCATCAGGAACCTTAATTCACCCTTCGTCAAGCTCAGGAACCTTAATTCATAATTTCTAATTCATAATTTTTAATTCTAAAATGTCACGTAAACACCCTAAAGCATTACCGTTTTTATTCTTCTCCGAAATGTGGGAGAGATTCGGCTACTATTTGATGATTGGTATTTTTACCTTCTATTTGAAAGGTACAGTTGATGGATTCGGCATGTCGGAAGCAGAAGCATCTGATTTGTACGGAACATTCATCGCATTTGTATTCCTTACACCGTTTATAGGTGGATTATTGGCTGATCGTGTCTTAGGTTATCGCCGTTCCATTACGATTGGTGGACTTATGATGGGAATCGGATATTGCCTAATGGCGGTGCACGATATCAATGCGCTTTATGCTGCGATGTTGCTCGTTATTTTAGGAAATGGATTCTTCAAACCGAACATTTCGACTTTACTTGGTAACCTATACAACGATCCAGAATACAAGGCACGTAAAGATGAAGGATACAACATCTTTTACATGGGAATCAACATTGGCGCCTTCGTTTGTAATTTCTTTGGAGCTGCTTTGTACAACGTTTACGGTTGGTGGGCCGCCTTTACCGCTGCGGGAATCGGAATGTTTATCGGAATCATAATCTTCTGGGCAGGGACAAAGCACTTTAAGCATGTAGATGTCATCAAGCCCGTTTCAGAAAAGGATATGCCGTTAATGAAAATCTTTGGAGTTATTTTATTACCGGCAATTGGCTTTGGTTTAATTGGCTTTTTCCTTCCTGAACCCTTGGTTGGAAGTCGTTCAACAGATGCGTTTTTATTAGGCTGTATTCCAGTGGTGTTCTTTTACGGACGTTTATTGGTAAAATCACCTCAAGAAGAAAAACGTCCAATTGCCGCAATGTTGGCCATTTTTGGCGTTGTAATCGCATTCTGGGCAGTTTTCAAACAAAACGGATCAACCTTAAATACGTGGGCAGATCGTTATACAGATCGTGAAATTCCTTCTGCTATGTTGCCTGCAATGAAAACCTTTTACCTGGTTGATACTATTCCTGCGTATGCAAAAGACAGTGTAGTTGAAATGGATCATCAGTTTAGATCAATCGATAAAACGAAATTGGTATATGATTTCCCTTCCTACTATAAGAACTTACAAGAGGAAGATTGTCCAGAACCAGGAAAATCCGTTTATGCGTTCAATGCCAATTTATTTCAATCAGTCAACCCATTTTGGGTAGTTGCTTTAACACCTTTGGTACTGGCATTTTTCGGTTTCTTGCGTAGAAGAGGTAAAGAGCCATCAACGCCAGCAAAAATTGCTTTTGGTTTGGTGATATCTGCATTATCATGTTTTGTAATGGTTGGAGCTGTTTATGCGGCAGATAATGGTGCGATAAAATCTTCCGCTTGGTGGTTTATTTCTTCGTATGCTGTCATAACGATTGGAGAGTTGTTTTTGAGCCCTATGGGCTTGTCAATGGTGAGTAAACTAAGTCCACCAAGATTAACAGCATTAATGATGGGAGGATGGTTCTTAGCTACCTCAATCGGGAATAAACTTTCTGGAGTATTAAGTAGTTTGTGGGATGGATACGACGATAAAGCGAATTTCTTCTACGTCAACTTTATCTTACTTGGTTGCGCTGCTGTATTGATGTTCGCCATGTTGAAATGGTTGAACAAAATCTTTAAAGAGCACGTTTAATTATAAATATGCTTATTTCTTAGATCGGTTCATCGCTTCAATGATGGACCGATTTTTTTTGTCCTTACTTAAGTCATCAATAATGTTTTGATGATCTGCATCATTTCTATTTTGCGAAAGTTTGTAAGCTGCCTCCATGTTAAAAGAAACAATTTTGAACCCAATAATTTCTTGACTATAGCTATTAAGCATTTCGGCTGGAAGTGTATCGTAATTTAGAGGCGTTTCGCGCTTTCCTTCATGCAGACTTACCATTTTACCTAAATGCGTGCGCAATTCTTCGCCGCTCATTGGTTCAACTGTCCCGTAAATATGAACTGATTGGTAATTCCAAGTTGGCACATTCTCATGATCATAAACAGCAGAACTTACATAGGCATTTGGTCCTTGAAAAATGAGTAGAACATTCTTGCCTTTTTTGAGTAATTCGCTTTGTTGATTGGCTTTTGCCATGTGTCCCTCCAATATGAAATCATTCCCATCTCGTTCGATTAAAAATGGTAAATGCGTCGCAATTGGAAGATGTAATTCATTAGTAGAAACAATCGTTCCAAACGAGTTGTCATGCAGAAATTGTTCAATCTCGTTTATATCGCTTTGTAAGAAATCAGCAGGTATATACATGCCCTTAAAAATAGTTTATTTTCGTTTCAAAAATAATGAAAATTTCTTTGAACGGTTATTTTCGGTACCCTGAATGGTAGCTGTGATTGAATTTTGGTTGTTCAAGGTGTAAATTATTTGAGAAGGATAATCATGTGCTTTGTTTTCAAATGTCCACGTTTTATCGCTTGAAGTAATCAATTTAAAAGCAACTGGCTTGTCTTCGTTTTGGCCTGGAATAGTTGGGATGTAAAAAATAGCTTTCCCGCGAAGAACGAGACGAATATTTTCCTGAAACAAGGTATCTTTTCCACTTACCATCGAACTTACACCCAGAAAAAGCGTATCACTCTCTTTTTTCCAAGATTCTGTGAAGGTGCCATCTGCTTGCTTTTCGGTCCATGTGCCTAACCAACTTTCAAACGGTTCCAATGGACTACTTTCTTTACAGGCTGCAAAAAGCAGAATTCCGATGAATAGCGTCAGTACTTTTTTCATGTTTATGACATTTCAACACCTTGCAAATCAACCAAATTGGCATAGACACCCTTTTCCATAATCAATGAATCGTGCGTACCTGATTCGACAATTTGACCATGTTGAATGACTAAAATTTTATCTGCTTTTTTGATTGTCGATAAACGATGCGCAATGACAAATGAGGTTCTTCCTACCATCAATTTTTCTAAGGCATCTTGCACCAATCGTTCTGATTCAGAATCCAAGGCAGAAGTCGCTTCATCTAAAATCAAAATCGTAGGATTTTTAATAATCGCTCGTGCAATGGCAATGCGTTGTTTTTGTCCACCAGAAAGCTGTATGCCTCGATCACCGACTTGTGTGTTCATTCCGTCAGGAAAAGAGCTAATAAATTCCCACGCATTGGCTTTTTTAGCAGCCTCAACGATCTCTTCTTCTGAAGCTGTAGGATTTCCAAAAAGAATGTTTTCATGGATTGTACCGCCAAACAATGTGACTTCTTGAGGAACGATTGCCATGTGTTGACGAAGGTGTTCAACATCAATTTGATCGGCTCTGTTGCCATCAAACAATATTTCACCAGATTCAAGTGGGTAATAATTCAGAATCAAGGAAGCAATTGTCGATTTACCTGATCCAGAAGAACCGACAAGTGCAATCGTATCATTCGTTTTCGCATCGAAAGAGATTTCATGTAAAACTTGAATGTCATTTCGTTGTGGATATGTAAAAGAAACGCGATTAAAAGCAACATTTCCTTTAATTTCAGGATGCATTCTACCCGTTAATAATTCACGTTCGCTTTTTTCTTGAATAATATTCATCAAATTTTCCGTCGCGCCTATTGCTTTTTGAATCCCTGCATACAATTCTGGGACAGATCCAATTGATGCTCCCATCATAACGGTAAACATTACAAATTGGAAAAAGCCATTGCTTTCTAATTCAGGATTTGGTCCTTGCGTCATTAACAAACCTTGCCAGATGATGAATACAATTGCTCCAAACAAACAGAAAATGATAAAGGATACGAAAACTCCTCTCCAAATTCCACTTTTTACATTTAAGTCACGGATTTCAGTTGTTGATTTTTTGTAACGATTCAAAACGAATACTTCATTCGTAAAAGATTTCACATTACTGATTCCTGATAATGCTTCTTCGATGATAGAATTTGATTCTGCCGAAAAATCTTGTGCTTCTTTAGATAATTTACGAATGAAACGACCGAAGAAAACCGCAACAATCGCCATAACAGGGACAGTTGCGAGCATGATCAATGCTAATTTCCATGAAATAAATAATAGGAAAATAATGCTACCTAAGATTATTACGATTTGTCGGAAAAATTCTGCAATCGTTGTTTTAAGTGTGTCTTGAAGCTGCGTAATATCTGATGAAATGCGACTGGTTAATTCTCCGACCTTATTCCGATTGAAGAAATCCATCGGCATGTAAATCAATTTTGAGAAGGCATCGTTGCGTAAATCGCGCAACGCATTTTCTGTCACATTCGTAAAAATGACCACTCGGAAGAAGGAAAAAATCGATTGCGTTGCAAATAAAAGAAACAAGGCTAATGCAATTGAATTGATGTTGTCGAGTGACATTAAACTAATAGTATCACCAGTAGAAGAAACACTTTTGTTGGGACTCCCAAGCAATTCGCCCATTAAATAGGGGAATAGAAGTCCAACCGAGGATGAAAGAACCAAAAAGATCCACCCAATCATAAAAGTAAATCGGTAGGGACGAAGGTAAGTGAAGATCCCTTTTGCCTTCGTGATACTTTCTTTCGTCAGTTTGGTTTTTTTCGTTTTATCTTTGTTCGGACGGAGCATTCGCTATTATTATTTAGTGTGCAAAAATAGGGGTGAAAAATGTCTTTTCATGCTTTTTTATATATTTTTAATCAAACACTTTGAAATATTCAAAAAACACCTATCTTTGCAGTCCGAAATTTTGCGAATAAGGTAAAAGATTATATATCATGAAAAGAACGTTTCAACCATCAGTAAGAAAAAGAAGAAACAAGCACGGTTTCCGTAGCAGAATGGCAACTAAGAATGGTCGTCGTGTATTAGCTGCACGTCGTGCTAAAGGAAGAAAAAAACTAACTGTTTCTGACGAAGGAATGCACAAGCGTTAATTAAACGTTTGACAAAAATATACAGCCGATATCCAAGTGATATCGGCTTTTTTTGTTTATTCTTCTTTCTGTATCCTTTTTTCAACACAACTTGTCCCTATTTCCGGGATTGGACATATAGGAATTGAAATTTCTAGTCTCCAGTCCCCAAAAAAATTCCCCAGGCTATTGTAAGAAATCAACTATTTCACTAACTTAATAATAGAATTAACCTTAACAACCTCTATTTATGTTAGTAAAAACCTACAGCAGCACTGTATTTGGTATCAATGCAACGACGATTACAATTGAAGTAAATCTCGGACAAGGAATCAATTTTTTTTTAGTTGGTTTACCCGATAGCGCAGTGAAAGAAAGTCATCAACGCATTAAAGCGGCATTTAAAAACAACAATTTTAATTTTCCAGGAAAAGAAATAACGGTGAACATGGCTCCAGCGGATATTCGCAAAGAAGGATCCATGTTTGATCTTCCCATTGCGCTGGGAATTCTAGCGGTAAGTGAACAAGTGAGTCAGCTAAAACTAGCGGAGTACCTTGTCATCGGTGAATTATCGCTCGATGGCAATCTCAATCCCATGAAAGGAATTTTACCAATAGCGCTCCAGGCAAAAGCGGAGGGATTTAAAGGCATTGTGTTGCCCGCAGGCAATAGTCAAGAAGCAGCAGTTGTTGAAGGCTTGGAAGTGATTGCAGCCGATAATTTAAAGCAAGTGATCGATTTCTTCAATGGTGATTTGGAAATTACGCCAATTAAAGTCAATATCTCTGAAGAGTTCCAACGAAAAGTAGATGAGCTGGAAGTTGATTTTAAAGACGTCAA
>JAIOZF010000050.1 GCA_021740745.1 Crocinitomicaceae bacterium
CCAAGTACATTATTCACTTGGTTCGGCTGATCTGAACGTCCCGTTGCCATGATGATATCCTTGCGAACTGATGTTGCATCTTTATAAGTGATTTCTGGGTCAGGATTTGCCAACGCAAATACAATAGGGTCTTTTGCCATCGATGCTACCATATCCTTTGAAACGATATCACCTTTTGATAAACCAACAAAAACATCAGCTTTCTTCATTGCTTCTGCAAGTAACATATCCTTTTTGTGAGAGGAATAAATTACTTTACTTTCATCCAAATCTTCTCGTCCTTGCCAAATAAGACCTCTTGAATCAAACATCCAAATGTTCTCTACTTGAGCACCAAGAGCTCTGTATAATTTAACGCAGGACATTGCCGCTGCACCAGCGCCAGAGACAACGATTTTCACTTTATCGATTTTCTTTCTAGCGAGTTCTAATGCATTTATAAGGGCTGCAGAAGAAATGATAGCTGTTCCATGCTGATCATCATGCATAATTGGGATATCCAATTCTTCCTTTAAGCGTCGCTCAATTTCAAAAGCTTCTGGTGCTTTAATATCTTCAAGATTAATTCCTCCGAACGTTGGAGCTATTGCTTTTACGGTTTGGATAAACAATTCGGGGTCACTTGCGTCAACTTCTATATCAAATACATCAATATCTGCAAATATTTTAAAGAGTAAGCCTTTTCCTTCCATTACTGGTTTTGAGGCCAAGGGACCAATATTTCCTAATCCAAGTACAGCTGTACCATTTGAAATTACAGCTACTAAGTTTGATTTACTTGTGTATTTATAGACGTCTTCTGGATTTTCTGCTATACGCAAGCAAGGCTCTGCCACACCTGGTGAATAAGCAAGTGAAAGGTCGCGCTGTGAAGCGTAAGGTTTTGTAGGTACAACCTCGATTTTCCCAGGCCTACCTGATGAATGATAATCTAGTGCGTCTTGTTTGCGTATTTTAGCCATATACCTAGTTTGAAGCGGCTAAAGATACGAAAATGCTTTGAGTTAAATAGCAATTTGACGGAATGAACTAGTTATAAACAAAAAACCCAGTTCTAAAAGAACTGGGTTTCTCAAAGTGTGTTATTCAGATTAACGAATTACAATGTTTTGAGTGTGTGTCATTCCACCTGTTGAAATGTTAACGATGTAACTTCCTTTTGCCAATTCAGAAACTGGGAAAGAAATTGTTTGTTCACCCGTTAAATTTGTATGGAATTGAGATGCTACTGTTCTACCTTGAAGGTCAATAATAGCAATTGCATAATCAGCATTTTCAGCTTCAAATGCTACATTAATTACATCACTTGCTGGGTTAGGGAAAATATTAACTTTCATTAAATCTTCTTCATCAATTCCTAAAGAACCACCAATGTTAATGTTATCAACATACAAGTTGTTACCGTAAGCAGATGTTGCTTTGAATTTAACGATAAGTTTGTTTGCTGAACCATAAGCAGTCAAATCAACTGTTTCATTTCTCCACTGCGCTGCAGTTGTTGGTGTAAAGCCTGCTGTTTGAGCTGGAACAGTAGATAAATTAGCTCCTTGCTTCGTGTATACATTTGTCCACGTAGCACCACAGTCAGTCGAAACTAAAACATCCAATTTGTCATTTTCAGCTTGATATTGAGCATAAGCCACATCAAATTTCATTGATTTATTCGTATTTGAACTTAAGTCAACCGGAGCTAAGTAAGTTTCTCCATTTTTACCTGAAGCGTAATCATAGTTATTGTATTTCAAACAACCTGTATTTGCAGTACTGCGCACCCAATTATCACCTGTAGGTGAAGTAACATAATAGTTATTGTATGGGAACGACGCATTAGAGAAGTTCTGTACAAAAGCACCAACAGCACCATTATCTGTTACTCTTGAGAATGTTGTCGTCGCAGTTCCAATTGGATTTGTTAAACCAGAACCATTAATATTTGTCAAATAAGACGAAATAACTTGAGTTCCTGAAGTCGTAACATTTAAAGTTGGAATAGAAAAGTTGTAAGTTGCACCTGGCGCTAAATTACCAGTGTAAGGAATAGTTTGAGCTGCACCACCATTCAAAGAATAGTTGATTGTAGCAGTTGTGATTGCTGTATTCCCTTGGTTAAGCACATTACCTGTAGCTCCAGAAATTGTATTTGCACAAGAGTAACCTTCTGGTACAGCAACACTCTGTACAATTCCATAATTAGATAGAGCAATTGGTTCGGACATGTTTGCTTGAAAAACTTCTTTTGTAGAAGTGTTTTGAACCCATGCAACAAATCCTAGTTCATTTAAATCGTAGATGTAAGAAGGAATTGCAACATTCGAAAAAGTAAATGTTTGAGAACCACCAGCAGAAGCAAAATTTGATGCAACAACTGCGTTACCTGTCCATCCTGAAAGCATTTTACGCATTACATTGTGAAATTCAGTTTCTCCATTAGAACCTGGTGCAGATGCGAAAGAAATTGTTTTTTCAACCATTCCTACATGCAAAACTGTATTTGCCGGATTCCAAACTCCAGGAGCTGAAATTGTAACATTTACGTCAGCAGTTGTAAAACCAGGGTTAATAGTGTGCGAAATTGTCATGTTGATTGGAGATGCAACAGCATAACGACTGTCAATAGAAGCCTGAGTAGCATCTTGGTTTGTTCCATCAAGTACACGATCAGGAACTCCACTAATACCATAATAACTTACACGAGCGTCAATTTCAGCAGAATTGTGCAAGTACATTGGGTCATATCCTGGCCAACTAACTTGGTATTTGATTGCAACAGCCTTTGTAGGGTTTGCAACTAACAATGCTTCTAAAGCTGGGTTTTGAGCAGCACATGGACCACAAGAAGCCTGAGAAAAGCTTTCTACTAGAACCTTTCTTTGTTGAGCAAAAGATGATCCTACAAGCACTAAAGCGCTAAGAGATAATAAAAGTTTTTTCATAATTTAAAATTATTGTATAATTAAATTTCTTTAACCAAAAATAGGAAGTTTTATTATACAATTCTCCATTCCATCAGAAAGAATAGTTTCTATTGTTGAATTGCTAAATTTTAAAATTCGGAAAAATTAAAAAAAAGTGTGTTTGTGTTGGACTTCAAAGCGCACCTCATGCGGTGAATCCAAATTCAAGAAGGTCAGCGGAGAGATGCAATGAATGTATAAAACCTAACTTTACTTAAACACTAGAAACATCAAAAAAATTCTAGATTAACGCAAGATTTTATATAGAAGCAGATAACTTTTGAATGAGCAAGTAAACCATGGGCATAAAAAAAGGAGCAAATTGCTCCTTTACTTTTATTTTTTTGAGGTCATTATTAATGTCTAACGATGACGCGTTTTGTTTGAATTGTTATTCCTTTCTCGATAAATGTTAGGATGTAAACGCCATTTTTCAGTTCTGACATATCAATTTTCTTTGATTTGATTGCCTTCTCATCATATACAATTTTACCCAAAACATCGAATATTCGGATATCTAACTTTTCCATCCCTTCAGTATTAATTGTCAGCTGAGACGATACTGGATTGGGATAGACAGAAAAAGAAATCGTCTCTTTATCATCAATTGAAGCGCAAGAAAAAACAACTTTAACGTCAACAGAATCGAGGTATTGACCTCCATCTTCGTGAACATAATAGCGGTAATCAGCTGTACCACAAATTGGATTTACAAAATGTATAGCTGCTAAACCTGCTTCTCCAGCTGGCAGACCAGAAACTGGATTGAATTGAGCATCATAAACAGTTAATCCATCAGGAGTGATCCAAGGATTCTGAGTACTTGACGTGTAACACTGACCTGCTCCTCCTTCAATTCCCCAACAAATATAATCAGTCCAACCAACCGGAAGGGTAGTCAATTGTTTCCTAGTTATTTTCCAGTATTTATCGGTTGTACTTGTGTTCTTAAACAGTAAATCAATATTTGAATCACCACTTGTATTAACCACATGAACAAGTTGCGTTCCGTTTACTAAAGCTGGATTGCCCACTTTCGTAATTTCAACTTGTGAATAACAAAAATTTGCTATTACTAAAGTGATTGAAAACAGAAGTATTTGTTGTTTCATAATAATTGAGTTTGATACAAATCTATGAATAATTAAAGTAAAGAAAAAGTATTCGGGCACAGTTAAAGGGGAATTCTGCAAAATTATTGGAATCCTAAACATAAGGATTTGGAATTCAGGATTCAGGATTTGTGTCTTAATAAAAAAATCCCTGGGAGTTTTGCAACTGCCACAGGGATTGATTACTGATTGTATAACTCGGTATTTATAATAGTGTTGTTGGACAAACGTATTCTGTTCTTGGAGTATTGGTTTTAGCAATTTCAACAAAACCACCTTCAACATCCACAAAATCATCCCATCCACGAGATTTTAAAATTGAAGCTGCAATCATACTGCGATAACCTCCAGCACAATGCAAGATGAACATTTTATCTTTCGGAAACATCGATAAATGGTCATTGATTTCATTCAACGGCACATTCAGCGCATTCACAACATGTTCCGAATCAAACTCACTTTTCTTTCTAACATCAATCACAATGGGATTATTTGCATTTAAGTCTTCGAACTGCGCTGCAGTGATGCGTTTCACCTGTTCAATTTCCTTATTTGCTGTTTTCCAACTTTCAAATCCACCGTCTAAAAATCCTATTGCATGATCATAACCAACTCTCGACAAGCGAATAATTACCTCTTCTTCTTTGCCTTTATCCGCAATAATTAAAATTTCTTGTTTGATGTCTTTAACCATCTCCCCTACCCACATTGCAAAACTTCCATCCAAACCAATATTAATACTGTTGGGAACAAAACCGTTTGCAAAAACTTCTGGACTTCTGGTGTCGATAATTAATGCCTCCGTTTCATTTGCAAGCAACTCAAACTCTTCAGGAGTCAACGCTTTTTTCCCTCTCGTCATTACCGTATCTAAACTTTCATACCCTTGAATGTTCATTAAAACATTCTTTGGAAAATATCCAGGAGGATTTGTTAAACCAGTGAGTAGCTCCTTGATAAATTCATCTTTCGACATGTCGGCTCTCAAAGCATAATTCGTCTTCTTCTGATTTCCAAGTGTATCAGTTGTTTCTTTGCTCATTTTTTTGCCACAAGCGCTGCCTGCTCCGTGATTCGGATAAACAATTAGGTCATCACTTAAGGGCATAATTTTAGTTCGAAGGGAATCGAATAAATGAGCAGCAAGTTTATCTTGGGTCAAATCAGCAATGACATGCTGAGCTAAATCTGGTCGACCAACATCACCAATGAATAAAGTATCCCCGGTAATGATTCCATGTTCTTTTCCAGTTTCATCAATCAGCAGAAAACAAGTGCTTTCCATGGTGTGTCCTGGAGTATGAAGGACTTTGATCGTATAATTTCCTACTTTAAATTCTTGATTGTCTTCAGCTACTAATGCATCGAATCCTGGCTTTGCCGTTGGACCATAAACTATTTGTGCGCCTGTTTTCTTTGCTAAATCTAAATGTCCACTTACGAAATCGGCATGGAAATGCGTTTCGAAGACATATTTGATTTTTGCATGATCTTTTGTTGCTCTATCGATGTAAGGTTGCACTTCTCGAAGGGGATCAAAAATAGCTGCTTCCCCATTATTTTCAAGGTAGTATGCTGCGTGTGCGATGCATCCGGTGTAAATTTGTTCGATTTTCATGTCCTATAAGTTGAGTTGTTACACTGCAAAAATAGAATATGTACACTTTATAAAATGTAACAAACATTACACGAAAAGATGATTTTCGTCAGGTTTTCAGCTAATTAAATAGAAAAATCGAACTATTATTATTTTCCTTTTTTCAAACTGCTTTTAACAAAAAGTTCAATAGCTCCTGTCATGGAAGGTGCATTTGGCATGGGTGCATGAACATCCAATCTCAAGTTGTTTTTCACTACTGCATTTGCCGTTGTTGGTCCAAAAGCCGCAATTAATGTAGTATTTTGTTTGAAATCAGGGAAATTCTTCAACAGCGATTCAATTCCACCTGGACTAAAAAACACAAGCATATCATAATAAACATCTTCCAGGTCAGATAAATCTGAGGCTACAGTTTTGTATAAAACAGCTTTTGTGAAATTTACGTTGTTTTGTTCAAGAGTTAGCGGAATTTTGTCGTTCAGTATATCTGTACAAGGCAACAAAAACTTTTCGCTTTTGTGCTTTTTCATTAAATCAACTAATTCTTCGATTGTTTGTTTTCCAAAGAAAATTTTGCGTTTTCTGTAGGTCACATACTTTTGAAGATAATACGCAACAGCTTCGGAAATACAGAAATATTTCATCGTATCAGGCACTTCGAAACGAATTTCTTCAGCAATTCTAAAGAAGTGATCTACAGCCACTTTTGACGTAAGTATAATCGCAGTATGTTCCGGAATATTCACTTTTTGTTGACGAAATTCTTGCGCATCAATTCCTTCCACATGAATGAATGGGCGGAAGTCAATCTTCAGCTTATATTTCTCCGCCAAATCAAAGTATGGCGACTTGTCTCCTTCAGGTTTTGGTTGAGAAACCAAAATTGTTTTGATAGCCAAATTTCAAGTGATTAAAAACAACATTCAAATCAATTCAAAAAATTCATTCTGATGTAGTTGACAGCAACAAACAGAGGTAGAATTTCGAGGGTGCAAAAATATAAAATAATATAATACCATGCTACCCCTTCTGTTAAAACCAGATAAGAGTTTTTAATAATTCGCGCAACAGCGAATAAAAACAACAAAACTGTAAAAAGCATCATCAACGCAAAGCTCCACTGAGGATTTAAAATCCAAACCAATGCGATGAGCGTATAGATTAACCCATTTAATTGTAAGCCAATGAGCGTATTAGCTGAAAATGAAACAATTGGGAAATTTGTCCCGCTGATAAATAAGAACACATAAATGGGTATAAACTGGATGACAAACAAAGAAACTGGAATTAGCAAGGATAACAAGAGATTGGTGACAGCAGAAAATAGTCCAATCGATTCAAAGAGTAACATATTGCAAACAAATGACACCAAGAAATAATTTAAAAGGAGTCCAATAGATGAGAATGAGGACAATCTCATTGTTTCTTTTAAACGCTGATCAACATTGGTCGCAGTTAAAAAAAGTACCCCTAAACTTATGATTGCTTTATTGTTACTTGTGCGAACAAATGCCAACACTAAAAAAGCTACAAACAACAGTATTCCTAAATAAAAATGACTGCCATTCTCCTTTGATGTCAAGGTCATCGGAATATCAACTGAGCTTGAATCAAAAAAATGAAAGAACAATAAGTGGATAACCATGTTTATAAAAATGTAGAACAAAAGTAAGAAGGACTGTGCACTTAAATGTGTTCTACTGAAAAATATTTAACTTTGTCCACCAAATAAATAATATGAGAACAGATTTATATGTACATCCAGACTATTACAATCTTGATGATTTATTGACAGATGAGCATAAACTTGTACGTGACGCTGCAAGAGCATGGGTAAAAAAAGAAGTATCTCCCATCATTGATGAGCACTATGAGAATGCAACTTTTCCAATGCATTTATTAAAAGGCTTAGGCGAAATTGGTGCATTTGGACCATATATTCCTGAAGAATATGGTGGCCCTGGATTGGATCAAATATCGTATGGTTTAATCATGCAAGAATTAGAACGATGTGACTCTGGTTTGCGTTCAACTGCTTCTGTTCAGTCTTCTTTAGTTATGTATCCAATTTGGAAATATGGTTCAGAGGAACAAAAACAAAAATATTTGCCAAAACTTGCTACTGGAGAAATGATGGGTTGTTTCGGATTGACTGAGCCTGATCATGGTTCTAATCCAGGTGGAATGACGACCAATTTCAAGGATGCAGGTGATGGAGAACATGTTATTTTGAATGGTGCAAAAATGTGGATATCAAATGCTCCATTTGCAGATATTGCTGTAGTTTGGGCAAAAGATGAAACAGGCAGAATACACGGTATTGTTGTTGAAAGAGGAATGGAAGGTTTCTCAACTCCTACAATGCATGGAAAATTATCGCTTCGTGCTTCTGCAACGGGTGAATTGATTTTTGTGGATGTAAAAGTTCCAAAATCACATATTTTACCAGGAAGAAGCGGACTAGGCGCTCCATTAAGTTGTTTAGATTCAGCTCGATTTGGAATTGCATGGGGTGCATTAGGTGCTGCGATGGATTGCTACGATCAAGCCTTGAGATATTGTAAAGAAAGAACACAATTTGGCGTTCCAATTGGTGCTTTCCAATTACAACAAAAGAAATTGGCTGAAATGATTACCGAAATCACTAAAGCACAATTATTAACTTTCCGAGTTGGTCAATTGAGAAATGAAGGCAAAGCTACCTCTGCTCAAATTTCAATGGCAAAACGCAATAACTGTGAGATTGCTTTAAACATTGCAAGAGAGGCAAGACAAATACACGGTGGAATGGGTATCACAAGTGAATATTCTATGATGCGCCATATGGCAAATTTAGAATCAGTTGTTACCTACGAAGGAACGCACGACATACATTTACTTATTACAGGAATGGATGTTACTGGGATCCCATCTTTTACGCGTGAAATGCCTGATTTAAAATAATAACAATTCATTTCATAGGGCCATCTGTTTTCACAGATGGCTTTTTTATGCGCACAAAGTATATATTTGCTAAAATCCGCGGCTTGAAATTTCTTCTTACACTTCTAATTTTTGCAATTTGTTCAATTAGTTTTGGACAAAAACAGCTGCTTACAGAATTAGATTCATTAAAGAAAACAATTCGGCAAAGTACCTATTACGATTCCACAACGGTCTTTAAAAACGGGCAACGGGCAATTCAAATTGCGAAAAAACTCAAAAAACCTTCTGAAGAGGCGACCATTTATCAATATTATGGGAATTTTTATTTCTTTTCAACCAACATTAAAAAATCTAAATATTACTACGAAAAGTCAATTGAAAAAGCGACAACGGTTGATGATAAAAAACTCATTAATTCGACTAAAATACGGTTAACCTTTATCCTGCTTGAATCCGATTTAATAGCAGCCGAGCGATCATTTCAGGAATTGCTAAAAGAAGCTTTAGAGAATACGTTTATTGAAAATAGTGTTGAGATATACAATGGTCTCGGAAATTTATATGATGTCCGTCAGATGAAAGATGAGGCGATGAACTATTATTTGAAAGGACTAAAAATTGCAGATAAAGAGAACAAAGGTTATCTAAGTGCAATGATGTTAAATAATATTGGTTTATTGAAATTCAATAATGGTCAAACACAAGAAGCAGAAAAAGATTTCAAGGAAGCGCTCGAAAAAATTGAAGGTTTAAATGAAGATCGGTTGGGATTGAATTTAAATAACAATTTGGGACTTGTAAATAAAGAACTAAAAGACTACGAGCAATCTATTAAATACTATCAAAATACCGTTGTAAATGCGCAAAAACTTGGTTTCCCCTTAGGAAGAGGAGTTGCATTTCTAAATTTAAGCGATTCATACTTCAACAACAAAGAGTTTTCTAAAGCTCAAACCTATTTAGATTCAGCCGCACAAATTCTAAAAACCTTCGAGCAATGGGATTACTTCGGAATGACTTACCTAATTCAGGCTGCTATTTATATTGATTTAAATAAACTTGAGTTGGCTAAAATTCAAATTGATTCGCTTTTCAATCTGCATAACAAATATCCCAACACCACTAATGTTATGAATGGTCATGATGTATTATCGTCCATTTATGAAAAAGAAGGGAATTATAAATTGGCCTTTTTCCACGCAGATCGTTATCATAAAATGAATGATAGCATTTCTGAAATTGCCAATAAAGATAATCTGGCGCAACTTCAAGTGATATATGGAAAAGAGAAAGTTGAAAGTGAATTAGAAAATGAAAAAAATAAAAACTCCTTACTTTCAAAGGACAATGAATTAAAACAAACGCGGATTCGAGGGATTATCTTTGTCGCAATTAGTATTCTTATAATTGGATTTGGACTTTTTTACATCCGTCATGTGCGCATTACGCGTAAAAATCAGCAAATGTTTACGCAAAAACTCATCGAAAACATCGATCATGAACGCTCTAGAATATCGCGCGATTTACACGATGATATCGGTCAATCTTTGTCAGTTATAAAATCTAAAATTAATCTTTTCAATACAGGAAAAATTGATGGATTAGATGGAATGGAAAAAGAAGTTGGTGAAGTAATCGATCACACAAGAAGTATCTCCCATTTTCTTCATCCTTCATTCGTAGCGAAATTAGGCATTGAAAGATCGATGGTTTCTCTGTTGGAAAAAACAGAAAGTAACACGGGAATTATAACAAGTATTTCCATTAAAAATGAGGTGGAATCGCTTGATCTTAACACAAAAACGCAGTTATACAGAATCGTTCAAGAATGCATTAGTAATACGATTAAGCATTCAAAAGCAACTGCACTTAAAGTATCCTTAAAAAATATTGATGGTGAATTCATTTTAACATACCGTGATAATGGGATAGGATTTAAAAGCGATAAATCCAATTCAGAAGGTATTGGTATGTTAACCATTCGTGAGAGAGCCTTAAATGTTGGAGGCAAAATATCACTTCCTACTAGCGATAAAGGATTTGTGCTAATTTTGACTATCTCATGAATACCAAAACGAAAAATATGATCGCCTTCATTGCAGATGATCACCCGATCTTTAGAAGTGGTTTGAAATTTCTTTTAGAAACTTCATTTGCAGATATTCGAATCGTTGAATTCGACAACGGTGTATCATTGCTTTCCTATTTGAATCAGCATACTCCAGATATTATAATTGTGGATATTGATATGCCTGAAAAAAATGGTTTAGAGGTATGTGCAGAAATTACCAGCAAAAATAAAGGAACTCTCGTTATTGTTTTGACAATGTACAACGATATCGAAATGCTAAAGCTTGCATTTTTTAACGGTGCTCGTGGCTATCTTGTAAAAGACAATACATCCGAAGAATTGGTCGATTGTATTAACTATATTTTGGCGGGTAAAACGTATATTGCAAAAAGTATTCGTGACCAGGAACAAATTGTGGATGAACAAGATACGGGAAAACTGCAAGTTGCTGAGTTGTTAAATACATTAACCCGAACAGAATTGAAGACGCTACAATTGGTTAGTCAAAAATTATCAAGTAAAGAAATAGCTGATTTACTCTTTGTTTCAGTTAAATCTGTTGAAAATTATCGGTCTAGAATTTGTAAAAAACTCAATCTTGATGCACGCAACAACAGCCTACTTCTTTGGGTTTTGGATAATAAAAAAATCATTGACGGAATAAAATAATGAAAATAACAAGCTTTCTTTTTTGTAGTCTATTCTGTTGGAAAGCGAATTTCCTTTTAAGTCAATCGCCTATTTCAATTAACCCCTTAGGCTTTAGTATAAATACAGAATTTACAGAAACTCACCCATTATTAACTGCTGACGGAAAAACACTTTATTTTTCTTCAACTCGACCATTTACACCTGCTGAACAAAAACGCAATGTTGAATCGCGCGCGAACATTTACAGGTGTCTCTTCAACGAGGATAGTCAAGCATGGGAAGAAGCGCAAGCGCTGCCGGAGGTAATAAATGACACAGAAAGTAACAATACAGCTTTTGCGCTTTCAAACGACGGACAGTTAATGCTCTTTTATCGCAAAGATTCACAAGGCAAAGGAAACGTATATGCCACAAAATTGATTGGAAATTCGTGGGGAGTACCGATGCTGATAAGTGATTTTGGCATTGCAGCACATTCCGTTTCTGGAAGTATTTCATCCGACAATAAAACCTTTTATTTCATTGGAAAATCTGAATTAAACGGCGATAGCACAGACATTTGGACGGGAAAAATAACTGAAAATGGAAGTGTTTATGATATTTCTCGAATGAAGGATGCGATAAATTCTGCGGATGAAGTTACTTCTGTTTTTCTCCACCCAGATGGAAAAACACTTTATTTGAGTGCGTCTACTTTCTCTGACAATTTTGATGTTTTTTCATCCCAATTGGATAGTACAAAATGGAAGAGTCCCATAAGAATAAGCGAGCCAATCAATTCAAGCTCATTTGACCGTGACTTCACCATGGCCGCAAATGGACAGTTTGCAATTTTTGCTTCTAATCGCAATAATGGACAGTTTGATTTATTCGTTGCAAAAGATTTAGCAAAAGCTGTCACACCATCAAGTTTAACACTCTTAAATGGATTGATTAAAGATGCTGAAAGCGGACAGCCCATACAAGCGCAAATGAATGTCTCATCCCTGATGTCTCAATCAACTTTTGGAACATTTTATTCCAATAAAGCGTCAGGTAAATACTTAATTTCTCTGCCATCGCATGGAAAAAATTATGCACTCAACATTCTTGCACAAAACTACTTGCTTCATTCTGAAAACATTAAATGCACCAATTCATTTAATGAATTAGAGAAAATTATCTCACTGCAAAAAATCAAGATTGGAAATAGCGCTTCCTTGAACAATATTAAATTTGAGGAAAAAGACACTCAAATTCTTCCAGAATCGGCAATCGAGATCAATCAGTTTTATCTGTTCATGTTGAATAATCCTACCCTAAAAATTGAATTGTCCGTTGTTAGTTTAATTCCAAATTCATCAATTTTGGACAAACAATTATCTATGAAACGTGCTGTGGAATTAAAAAATCAATTGGTTCGTTTGGGAATAAGTAAAAAACGAATCAAACTCATTAAAATTCCAAAACATGCCAAGATAGGTGGAAATGAAGGGATACATTACTTGATTGTTAGGGTGTAAAGGGATTGAGATTGACGCCTTGCCGATTTTTATATTAAATCATTGCTCCGAAGAGTGAACTTTTTCTTTCGAAATAATCGTTTCTTCGAAGCAAGATTGAAGGCATGGAGCTCAGTTGAGAGAAACTATTTAATTGACTTATTGCAATACAAAGGCTTCCTTCTGTTTTTTTAATGTTATTGAAATATTAAATTAATTTGTTATTCCTTCACAATCTGTGCAGTCTGATAATATCCTTCAATTTTCAGTGTATAAATTCCCTGAGAAAGTGCTGATAAATTCATTTCTGTTGAAATTCCATTTAAATTTCCAGTAATTACAGTTCTCTAACATTAAACTCAATAAAAAAATTACTTTGAATTTCAAATTTAACGATGGGTTCTTCAATAAATGGTTGAATGATTTTATTCATTTCTTAAATCGTTTTCTAATATTTATCGGATAATATTATAAAAGAAGAGAGATAGATGATATCTCTCCTTCTTTTGTTAATTATTAAATACCGTTCAGTCGATGTGTAGCACTTTTAATTGCTGTTCCATCATATGTATAAACACCTTTTACTCTTGTAACTGTTTCGCTTTGGCTATCATTCTCAGATAAGGTGATTTTTCCATCACTCACTTCCCATGTTCCTTCACCCATACTGTGCTTGTCATACGCCGACTCTGAAGCTTTTAAATATGCTTCGTATCTTCCACCAGTTTGAAACTGAACCATAACTGTTTTCCAATTACCAAAAGCCTTACCTTCTAATTCAGATTTTAAAGATTGATTATTTGAAGAATCAACACTTTGTCCACAACTAGACAAAATGAATAGAACTGTCATTATTATTCCTGAAAAACTAATTAATTTTTTCATTTATTTTCTATTTTGAAGTTTTTGCTACTCATATGGCTTTTCGCATTTCGCCCCGTTTTTTTTGAGTGGGTTGTGGACCCACTTTTTTTGTTTTTCTTTTTTGTCAATATGTGTGGTCAGTCCATTGGTTTTCGCATATCGTCTCGGTTTTTATCTTAGATATTGATATTCGTTAAGCAAAAAGTTAAGCAAATGTAGCCTACAGTCATCGTGAAATCTCAAATCAAAATTTTCTTCAATCCAATTGTCAGAAATTTTTTGATTGGCGTCCCAAGCAGCAGTAATAATATCCCGAGGAATTGCTTTTGGACTGTTGTTAACGATATTAAATCTAAATGAATAAGTACCATTTCTTGATTTGTAAAGCCAATCACAAAATGTGAAATTACCATATAAGGGTTCACCATTCTGAGAATAAGTCTTTCTCAGAAATTCATAAAATTCTATTCCGTCCATAGTAGAATAGCTATTTAAGCATTATTATCATTTTATTAATATTGTGCAGACTTTCCATATATAGCATCATTATAACCCATTTCATATACTGGAATATCTGCACTTGAAAAATTATAATTATTAGCTAAATAAGATTCCATTGCAGTAGCCCTTTCAGAAGCAGGTAATCCAAAGCCCATTTTTCCATCATTGTAACCTGCGCGATATGCTTTTTTTGAGGCCTCTTCACTCTCACTAGGTGACTGTGGTGAAGATTCAGTAGGTGCTTGAGGTGAGGTTTCCGTCGACCCTTTCGATTCAGGAATGTTTGTATCCGAAGACGAACTGTTTATTGTATATAAAACAAAGAAAAAGACACCAAGTCCAAATGTAATTGGTAGTATATATTTGAGACCAAGACTTGATTTTTTTGTTTCTAAATTTAGCACTCCATATTTCTCAATTAATTCTTTAGATTTATCAAAATTCAATGATTTAATTTCACTTAATAAAGGTCCTAAATCTAAAAAATTTACATTGTAAGACTTAAGAACACCCATTGATTTTCCTTTTAATTTTTCTTTTTCAAAAAAACTGACTGTTTCCTTTCTAGACTCAATTGTAGCAAGGATATATAGATCTTCTTCTTTGATATTGTATTTGCTAATTAATTCCATTCTTTTATTTTTTTCTAGTAATCTTATGGCTTTTATTATTTCGCCCCGTTTTTAGAGTGGTCTCTGGTCTCCACTTTTTCCTTTTGTTTTTATCACTGTGGATGTCATCCTTTTGGCATCCGAAGACCGTTTTGGTTTTAAACGGTTTGGCGCTTGGCGAAGAAGCGGAATTAGTAGAACATAACTGTCAAGACACCACAAAAGTTTATTCGATGCGCAATTGTTTATATTACCACTAAACCCGCTTTTTTGCAAAACGCCTGTTATGGGCAGGTTTTAAATTTTGGATTTATTTTATATAATCCTCTTCCAACTCTTATGAAATAAGGATTTCCTAAAATAATTTTATTTTTATTTTTTGGATCTATTGCATGTTTTGCAAGAAAAGGTTTGCTGGGGCCTAAACAGTCTATAACGTCATTGACTCTAAAAGGCTCCAGGATAATACCCTTGCATATAATATTATTATTTACATCTGTTGTAACCTGCCCTCCAGCATCCATTCCGGTGGATCCAAATTTCTTTGCCCAAATAAAATTTCCATTACTATCTATCTTTAAAACAAAGATATCTGGTGCGGTCTGACCAGCCAAAGTGTTTGACACCAAGTTAAAAGTAGATAACCCAGGATCAAAATCTACGTTTCCTGTAAATCCTCCACTAACGATTAAACTTCCTGTTTGGTCAAGTGTAATTCCACCACTAGATACGTTTGTTGGAGTCCCAGAACCACCGATAGTCCTTACCCATATCAAGTTGCCAAAACTATTGTACTTCGCAATAAATAGATCACTCGCACTTGAAGTAGAAATTTCAATGTTAGTATTTTGACTAGGATCAAAATCTACAGTGCCTTTGAATAATCCACTAACATAAACATTGCCTTGATCATCCGTAACTACAGAATTGCCAATATCTGTATTAACACCCCCAAAAGCTCTAACCCAAGAGTTATTATTATTTTGTGCCCTCAAGAATATGGGAAAAGCAATTAAAATGAATACGACAACTATTTTCATAAATAAAAAATTTCATTAGTATTCATAAAAAACCAAAATAAATAATTCATTTGTTGTTCTCTATTTTGACGATGAATACCAAAAATTCACCTCGTAAAAACGAACTTTAATTGAGGTCAAAAAATCCTCCCTCGCAGTTTTTTAGATAGCTACCATAACAAATCGTTAACTGCAAGGGCTAGAATTACTGACATCCCATCGTTCCTGATCCGGAATATGTGCCGTAAGTAAGGCTTGGATTAATGCTGCCGAAATCTGTCTCAATACCCCAATAATTCCCATTAAAAGAAATATCTCCACCAGAGACATTTAATTGTCCATCTTGAGAAAAGTAAAATGCACCAAAGTTATTTTGTAAATCAAAACTGAACACCATAGCAAATCCCAACTGGTTTGGAAAAAGTCCAGTGTAATTAGTCCAGTCTATTACATCATATGCACCATTAGCAGGTGCATCATATACAAGATAGTATGCCAATCCTCTGAAAAAATTCCCAAAATTACTACTCGATGCGTTTGCTAATAAACTGAAATCAGCATCTAACCCCATAACTACCGAAATACCATCAAAAGGCAATGATCCTGTTTGACCCGCAAACATTGTAGCGTATGCACTGGCGTCAACAGCGAGGCATAAAGTTTGAACGTTTAATGTGGTCGATCCTGCCGTTATTGTGTGAGTCGGACTTCCATAACCCCAATTAGCACTTGATGAAGAAATGTAAACAACTAGTCCACCTCCAGAAGCATAAATAGTATTTGGCTCTGGATTAGCAAAAGACCATATTTTATTGACGGAAACAGTTCGGTTTCTGACATCAAAGTCGATATATTGATCATTTTCTTCATCATAATATTTGATGATCATGGGTAGTGTATTCATCTTGTTCACAAGAGTTTTATACTCTTCCGAAGTCAGTTTTTTTTCATCTTTAACAGGCGCGTTTACTTCATTGTATTTATTACAAGAATTTAAAACTAATGCGGAAAAAATAAGCATTCCTAGTATTATTCTTTTCATGATCAATAATTTTAAAGTTTCAATTAGCGAATATGATAACCCAATCGAATTGTTCCTTGGTAGTTCGGCCCCCAATTAATATCTGTTGTATTTCCTTTGGAAACTGTGTTTTCTAGATTGGAAGACTCATCTTGATTTTTGTATTTTGTTTTTGAAATAGATCTGCCAGTAAAGAGAAACCCAAAACCTAATTCAATTCCCATGTAAATCTTATCAGAAAAATAGAAGTCAGTACCTGATAACACATTTAATCCAAATGAAGACGCTGCTCCAATTTGCTTGGTCGTCATCACGCTATTGTTCGAATTAGCGCTTTGAACTGCATTTCGGGTAGAATTATATCCGTAATAAAATTCACCGCCTATGTAGGATGACAAACGACTAGATATATCAAAGTGACGCTCTATACCAGGTCGTATTGAAAAATCAAAATTGCCATTAGTATTCACAAATGTAAGTGTTGAGTCACTATTGTATGATTTACTAGTATTTCGTTTACCTCCTGCAAAGATGCTAGTCCTAAGAGCCACTGTTTCACTCAGAAAATATCGAGTCCTTAGACTGCTAATTTTTAATGGTTCTGAACCCAGAGGGGAGAATTCCAATTCTAAAGTGACACTGCCAGTCTCTTGCTTTTGAGCAGTTAAACAAAAATTCAAAAGGAAGAATGAAAACAAGGTAATAATTTGTGTTTTTTTCATGATAGTTAGATTAAAACGCCAACGTTATTCCTGCATTCGCAACTGATAACCCATACCCTAATTCTGCATAAGCACCGAAATTGTCACTAAACATGTAGCGTGCACCTACAAAGATTTGATAGGCAAGTGGTGTTCCAAAATCAACATTATAAGCAGCTTCGTTAAATCCAGGCTCATTGGATTCCCATTTGTAACTATACTTAAGAAAACCAATTCCTACTCCTGCATATGGATCAAACTGACGGTTTCTTACATTGAAGTGATAAGCTCCTCTTGCCATGATTGACAATGTTGTCCATCTGTATTTGTAATCATAACCTGTTTGTAACCATCTTCCTCCGTACGATGAATAACCTATCGAAACACCAAGTCCAATGTTATCTGTAATTCCTCTTTCATAGCTAATCGCTACTGGACCAAATCCACTAAATTTATAGCCTTCGTAAGCTTGATATGCATTGAGTAAACGCCCGTAACCGATACCAAGTCCGTATCCTGCATTTACATAATTGATGTCTTTTTCGAAAAATTGTGCATTTGCACTAAAGGTGAAAATAGAAAGCAAAGCAATTGTAATAATTCTTTTCATGTTGTTCTTCAGTTAATAGTTAGGTGACAAATCTAATGGCATGAAGTGTAAGTAAATCAGCTTGTTTTGCATAATAAATATGAAAAACACATAATTTATGACTCACAAAAAGAAAACAATTATCCATTTATAGATTTTGTTCCCTAAATTTGGAACAAATCAAAAAACACTTAAAATGCAAATAGGTCAAAAAATCAAAAAGTTGAGAGAATTAAAAAATCTAACTCAAGATTACATGGCCCAAGAATTGGGTATAACACAAAGCGCATACAGTCGTATGGAACTTGGCGAAACAGAATTGACTTACAATAAGTTAGAAAAGATTGCCAATTTATTTGAGGTAAAGCCTGAAGATATTATTAATTTTAGTGAGAGCATGATTTTCAATGTTATGCACAATGACGTTGGAAATGGTTTAGTGATAAATAATAATCATCTTTCCGAAGGCGAAAAAAACTTATATCTACAACAGATAGATCTGTTAAAAGAAGAGGTTAATCACCTCAAAGCAATCATAAATAAATTAATGAAGTAACATTTATTATTTATAGCAACTTTTTTATTTCAGCGTACTCATAACAAAAGAACTTTGAACATTCGCAATGTTCGGTATAGACGCTAATTTCTCCTTCAAGAAAAGCTGGTATTCGTCCATATCCTTTACCTCAATCGAAAGCAGGTAATCATAATTCCCAGCAATATGGTAACAAGCCGAAACTTCATTTAAATGAACCACCTCATCTTCAAAGCCTAGCAACAATTCCAAGTTATGCGCCTTTAAGGAAACTTGACAAAGCACATGTAATCCTTTACCAATTTTCTTTTTATCTAAAACGGCTACATATTTTTGAATAATTCCCTGACGTTCAAGTCGTTTGATTCTTTCAAAAGTTGGCGTAACGGAAAGACCAATTTCAGCAGCGATCTCTTTGTTTCCCAATTTTGCATTTTCACGCAGAAGAGAAATTATCTTTCGGTCTAAATCATCTAATTGTAGTTCCATAGAATGTTTTTCTAAAAGAGGATCAATATCTTACATATATCAGAACGAAAATAGTAAAATTTCACATAATATAGATTTATATTCTACCTATTAACTTCATTTTAGTTTTTTATTTAGGTTTACCGTGCAATTAATAGAAAAACAATGGATTACTCAAAAATGCAACCTGAGAGTTTAATGATGAGTTATGGTTACAAACCGTCCTTATCAGAAGGCGCAATTAAATGTCCCATCTTTCAAACATCGACTTTTGTGTTTAATACCGCCATGGAGGGGAAACGATTTTTTGAACTTGCTTATGGTTTGCGTGAAAAGGATGCTGGTGAAGAGTTAGGCTTGATTTATAGTCGTTTGAACAATCCTGATTTAGAGATTCTTGAAAACCGTTTGTGTTTATGGGATGGTGCTGAAGATTGCGCAGTTTTCGAAAGCGGAATGTCAGCCATTTCAACTGCCTTGATGGAATTCATGGTGCCGGGCGATTTACTTTTGTATAGTCGTCCAGTTTATGGTGGGACAGACCATTTCATTAATCACTTTTTGAAAAAAATGCAAATTGAAGCCGTTGGGTTTCATGCAACTGATTCAAAAGAACAAATTATCGCGCGTATTGATGCGACAGGAAAAGGAAATCGTTTGTCTATGATTCATATTGAAACGCCGGCGAATCCCACAAATGCATTGATTGACATTGAAATGTGTGCTGAAATAAAACACCATTACACAACTGCTGAAAAGCAGGTAATATTGTCTGTTGACAACACGTATATGGGTCCAATTTGGCAACACCCCTTGAAACATGGTGCTGATTTGGTCTTGTATTCAGCTACGAAATATATTGGTGGACATTCCGATGTTATTGCTGGTGCTTGTTTAGGTTCAAAAGAGTTGATGGCTCGCGTAAAGGGATTGAGAACTTTTCTGGGCAACATGGCTGGACCTTGGACAGGTTGGTTATTGATGCGCAGTTTAGAAACCTTGAAAGTTCGAATGGATCAACAAGCGACCAATGCGAAATTCGTTGCCGAATATTTAAGAAGTCATCCAAAGGTTGAGAAGGTTTACTACCTTGGTTTCATCAACGAAGTTGGAACAGAACGCGAAAAAGACATTTTTAAACGTCAATATACATCATCTGGAGCAATGATCGCTTTTGATGTTGTAGGTGGCGAAGCAGAAGCATTCAAATTTTTAGATTCTTTGAAATTAATCAAATTGGCTGTTTCACTTGGTGGTACAGAGAGTTTGGCCGAACATCCACAAACAATGACTCATGCGGATGTTCCTCAAGAAGATAAACGAGTAATGCATATCTCCGAAAAACTTGTTCGCGTATCTGTCGGAGTAGAACATTACACTGATTTGATTACAGATATTGAACAAGCATTAGCACAAATTTAATCCCATTACACCAACCACTCATAATTACCGAAAACGAAAAAGGTCTTGATTTCTCAAGACCTTTTTTATTACAGTACGGATCGAATATCCTTAATATTCAGCTGCAACGTTTCTCTGTTGTTCCACTTATTTGATTCCATCGTGAAAACTAGGTCAAATGGAACACCTGCCGCCACATCATCAATCTTATCCCCAAGGTTAAAACCAATTCCTTCTATCACAACATCAGAATTTGG
>JAIOZF010000051.1 GCA_021740745.1 Crocinitomicaceae bacterium
ACATCTAGTGTTGGACGGATAGAACCACGTTCCATTGTCGAATAACCAGCCTCACCCATCACTTCTTTGATGTCCAGTGCTTTGCAATATTTTTCTAAAGAGAAAGGAGCTTTTGCCATTTCAGCGCGTTCCTCATCTGAAAGTTCAACTACTTTATCGTAAAATCCTGGTATAGTAATGTGATTATTTTCATCATGTAATGAAGCAATCATGTGCGCCAAGGTATTGATTGGATTTGCAACACAGCCACCATATAGTCCAGAATGTAAATCTCTATTTGGTCCAGTTACCTCAACTTCCACATAACTTAGTCCTCTCAAACCAGTTGTAATTGAAGGAACATCATTGGCAAACATACCCGTATCGGAAACTAAAATGATATCAGCTTTTAATCGTTCCACATTTTCATGAACGAAAATTCCTAGGTTTTCACTTCCAACTTCTTCTTCACCTTCAATCATGAACTTCAGGTTACAAGGAAGTTCGTTACTTCTAATCATTGCTTCAGCTGCTTTCACGTGCATGAACATTTGTCCTTTATCATCACAAGCACCACGAGCGAAAATTGCGCCAGCCGGATGAATTTCAGTTGTTTTCACAATTGGTTCAAAGGGTGGATTGTGCCACAAATCAATAGGATCGGCAGGTTGTACATCATAATGTCCGTATACTAAAACAGTTGGTAGATCGGCATCAAGAATTTTTTCAGCATACACAATTGGGTAACCTGCAGTTTTGCATATTTCTACTTTGTCTAATCCCATTGCAGTAAATTGATGTGCAATGACGTCAGCAGTTTTATTAACATCAGCAGCATAAGCTGGATCGGCAGAAATAGAAGGGATACGCAATAAGTCGAACAGTTCATTTAAAAAACGTTCTTTGTTCGCTGAAATATAATCTTGAGTTGTTTTCATTTTTGTGAAATTTTTACTTGAAGAATGCCAAAATTCGCAAATATTCTTGAAAAAGAGGGGTTTTTCTGTTTTTTTAATTTGTCTGATGCAACCAATTTATATCTTTGCAAGTCTTGATGTCATTAAACGACTTTTATTATGAAAATTAAAAACGTACTTACTTCAATAGCACTTGTTTTCGGGTTTATTTCTGCAGGCACAGCGCAAATCTCAGTACAGAATACATTAACACCCAATCAACTAGTACAAAATATATTACTTGGTTTTGGTGTAACTGCTTCAAATATTACCATTAATGGTAGCCCAATTTTAGCGAATAACGTTCAAAACAACGTTTCTTATTTTAACTCAGGAACAACATCTTTTCCAATTCAACAAGGAGTTTTGTTAACTACTGGTGCCGGAATCGGAGCTGTTGGACCTAATAACTCAACTTCTCAAACAAATGGAGGCACTCCTTCAGTTGCTACTGATGTTGACTTGAATAACATCGCAAACGGAACAGTTACAAACGGTGTAGTATTAGAATTCGATTTCATTCCTGCAGGGGATACCATTTCATTTAACTATATTTTTGGATCAGAAGAATATCCTGAATTTTCTCCATCTACGTTTAACGATGCATTTGGCTTCTTTTTAACTGGACCAAGTCCTAGTGGACCAGCTTATGCTTCTACAAATCTTGCTTTAATCCCTGGAACAACTATCCCAGTAACTATTAATAATGTCGGTGATGCAAGTAATACAACTTATTATGTTTTTAATGATAACGGTTCAACTTACGGTACAGCAATCCAGTACGATGGAACAACTGTTTTATTAAGCGCAAATGCTTCTCTTATCTGTGGAGAGACCTATCATATTAAATTAGCAATTTGCAATGTGGGTGACCAATCTTATGATTCAGGCGTATTTTTACAAGCAAATTCATTTAGTTCAGAAGCTGTTGAAATCGCTGTTGCAACTGTGTCCGGAGATACAAGTGTTTATGAAGGTTGTTCTCAAGCAAATCTAATGTTCATTCGCCCTCAAACACAGTTAGGTGATACGTTAATAATCAATTATACGATTGGTGGTAGTGCAACAATGGGAACAGATTATAATAACTTAACAAATCCTATTACCTTCTTACCTGGTGAAGATACTATTGTATTATCAATTATTCCAGTTTTTGATGGAATGAACAATGATAACAATGAATTCGTAATTATTACGGCAACGACGATCTCAAGTTGCGGTGATACAATTATTTCATCAGGAACGCTTTATATTTTAGATTCAATTCCAATTACTATAACAGAATCAAACCCAACAGTTTTGTGTGCATCGGATTCGGTCTTAGTTACTGCGTCGGCAACTGGTTTATTCCCGCCTTACACTTATAGTTGGCAAGGTGGACAAACAGGATCACCCGCCTATTTCCCATCAATTCAAGGTGTGTTGACAGGTACAGTTGATTACATTGTTACCGCGACAAACTCTTGTGGTTATTCAAATACGGACACTGTAACAATTACCTTGAATCAAACATTGATTGTAGATACCCTTATGATGTGGCCAGCTTCGTGTGACCCAATTGGAGCAGTATCTGCAGTAATTCAAGGTCAAACAGGCGTTCCATTATACAATTGGACAGGACCAGGTCCAAACAATCCGAATTTCATTAATGCATCTGTTTGGGAAAACCTTTCTTCAGGATGGTATTATTTTACAGTAACTGACAATGTTTGTTCAGCAAATGATAGTGTTTTTGTAGATATCCTGCCTCCTCCAATTGCTGATATAACTGCAACTCCTGAATTTGGTTGCTCACCGTTAACCGTTAACTTTACTAATGACAGTCAAAATGCATCTAATTATGCGTGGGATTTTGGAAATGGTCAAACGGTAAACTTGGGTACAACTGCTTCTCAATCTCAAACGTATACATCTTCGGCTGTGATTCAATTGATTGCAAGTGAAGGAAACTGTCGAGATACTGCGTATGCTTTTGTTACAATTAGCATTTGCGGATGTACTGATCCATTGGCTTTAAATTATAATCCATTAGCCAATGCTGACGATGGAAGTTGTTATTATCCAGCACCAACTGTTGAAGTACCAAACGTATTTTCACCAAACGGCGATGGTACGAATGAATTGTTCTTCTTGAACACTACCAATGCAACAAATATTTCGTTAACAATTTTGAATCGTTGGGGGAATGTAGTATATGAAGGGTCTGGAATCAACCCAGCTTGGAATGGTAAAACTCAAAATGGCAATGAGGCTGGTGATGGAGTTTATTTCTACAAATACCGAGTTGATGGTCTTCAAGAACAATTCTTAGAAGGTCATGGTTTCTTGACTCTAGTTCGATAATCGATACGTTGATATAATAAAAAAGGAGGTCAATTGACCTCCTTTTTTATGTAAATTATTTTTCTTAATACAAGAAGTTGTTATATGGGTATCGAATTTTAAAGATTGTTTTAACTTGTTCGTAAATGACTTCTTTCAGCTCCTCAACATTCTCCTTGTTTTGAGCAGAAATAAACACACATCCTTTATTATTCAATTTAGACATCCATGTTTTCTCTAGATCCTCCAAAGTGTAATTCTCTTTAGTCTTCGGACTTGGGTCATCTGGATCTTTTTCTTCGTGTTGATAAGCATCAATCTTATTAAACACCAAGATAGTTGGTTTCTCTGTTTTATCCAGTTCATTCAATGTTTCGTTCACCACATTAATGTGATCTTCAAAATTGGGATGAGAAATATCTACCACATGCACCAATAAATCAGCTTCCCGAACTTCATCTAAAGTTGATTTGAATGAATCAACTAATTGTGGGGGTAATTTACGTATGAATCCAACGGTATCGGTTAATAAGAAAGGTAAATTATGAATAACAACCTTTCGAACGGTTGTGTCGAGTGTTGCGAATAATTTGTTCTCCGCAAATACTTCCGACTTAGATAACAAATTCATTAAGGTACTTTTCCCAACATTAGTATAGCCTACAAGTGCAACGCGCACCAATTGACCGCGGTTGCCTCGTTGGATAGCCATTTGCTTGTCAATGTCCTTAAGACGCTCTTTCATGAGCGATATACGCATCTGGATAATTCGTCTATCCGATTCAATTTGAGATTCACCTGGACCTCTTAATCCAATTCCTCCTTTTTGTCGTTCAAGATGGGTCCACATTCTAGTCAAACGAGGTAACATGTATTGCAATTGTGCTAATTCAACCTGAGTTTTCGCATGAAAAGTGCGCGCACGACTAGCAAAAATATCAAGTATTAAAATGTTTCGATCAAGGATTTTACATTCCAATACTTTTTCAATATTTCTTAATTGTGAGGGAGAAAGTTCATCATCAAATATCACCAATTCGATGTTGTGTTTTTTAATGTAATCGCGAATTTCTTCCATTTTACCTTTACCAACATATGTTTTCGGGTTGGGATATGGCATTTTTTGTAAAAATTTCTTTTCTGTAATAGCACCAGCTGTTTCAGCAAGAAATTCTAATTCGTCTAAATATTCATGTGCAATGGTTTCGTTGATATCAGATGAAATAACACCCACCAACACACATATCTCTTCAACGGCATCAACCGTTACGTGACCTTCATCCATTGTATTATCTCAATTGTATAACGTAATTTATGACTGAATCCATGTTTTCATCCGTATCCAGTAATAGTTTCATTGCAGGCATTCCATTTCTACCATTTGATAAAATAGCAGATACCTGTTTTGCTGATAAGCGTGATTTGCTTAAATCGGAAGCACCACTTGCACCTAATTTACCATCAACTCCATGGCACGAAATACAATGTGTTGTGTACAATTGTTCTCCAGTTTGACTTGTTTTGTCCAACTGTTCAGTTTTTTTATTTGTCGAATCATTTGATTGACAACCAAAAAGAAAAAAGGTAAGGGTAAAAAAGGCAATTTTCATTAGAGCCCTCTAAATGACCATGGAATAGAAGCAATGATTATGATAAGTCCAATTGTGTACCATGTGATAATACGGCTATGCTTCATTGCAGGCGTACTTGCATTTTCAGCTTTTTTGCGACCAATTGTAAAAATAGCTATTGCGATTACCATACCTAAGACATGCTCTAAACCATAGAATCGGAAGGAATCAATTTTCATCCAGCCTTCAGAAAAGCTAACTTTCCGAAAACTGAAGTATAATATGAATCCAATTAAAAGTTGAACATGCAAGGATACCATTGCAAATAAGTTCAACATTTTATCTTTTTTCAAATATTCACCCTTGTTTTTAGAAAGGATGGCATTGATGATAGCATAGACAATTAGAATAAGTGCGACCCATCGTAATCCAGAGTGAGCGTGTGCTATTATATCTAGTAAATTCATAATTTTTAGTTTTTACAAAAATAGCTAAAAGTTTCCACCCTCCTCTTGAATGTTAAAGAAGGATTTTTAATTAATTTCACGCTCTTATCTTCTTTCAATCGTATGAAGTTTCTATTTTTAGTATTATTGATCAGTGCTTTACCAGTTTTTGGGCAAGTAAGTCCGCAAAATGGTGTCTCTGATTCGAAAGCGCAGTTTTACGCACTGAAGAATGCAACAATTGTTGTTTCTCCCACGAAAACCATCAACAACGGGACTTTATTAATCCAAGATGATCAAATTGTTGATGCTGGGACCTTTGTGATTATTCCAGATGGTGCTGTAATGATTGATTGCAAAGGGACTGTAATTATGCCCGCATTTATTGAAACCAATACCGCCGTAGGTCTGCCAAAACCGACAGCCAGTGGATTCTCTATGCGACCTCAATTGGAATCCTCAAAAAAGGGAGCATATTACTGGAATGAAGCAGTTCATCCAGAAGTCAATGCTTCAAATCTCTACGATATTGATGTTAAAGCAAATGAAGCACTCATTAAAATGGGCTTTGGATTGGCGATTACACATGTCCAAGATGGATTAGTGCAAGGTACTGGATCGATGATATCGCTTGGAACGAATAATACACACAAACAACTGGTTCACCCATACGCAGCGCAGTTCTATTCCTTCGAAAAAGGGATCTCGAAACAAACTTACCCTTCATCTCAAATGGGGTCAATCGCTTTATTGCGCCAGTCCTTTTACGATATGCAATGGTACGCTAATGCGAAGAACGCAGAATTTAATATCTCGCTCGATGAAATGAATAAGCAAATTCAGTTACCTTTTATTTTTAAAACAACTGATAAATGGGAGATTTTAAGAGCAAAGAAAATTGCGGATGAATTTGGCTATCAATTTAATTTTATTGGAAGTGGAAATGAATACATGGCTATTCGCGAATTGAAAAACTGGAGCAATTTTGTCATTCTACCAATTAATTTTCCTGAAGCTTATGATGTGAAAGATCCTTATGTGGCAAGACAAATTCCTTTGAGTGACTTGAAACATTGGGAATTGGCGGCTTCGAATCCACATATCATGAAAGTAAACAATGTTCCTTTTTGTTTCACTTCTGATGGACAAAAAACACCAGAAGGATTTTGGAAGAACATTCGCAAAACGATTGAACGTGGATTAACACCTGAAGATGCTTTGGCCGCTTTGACTTTGAATCCAGCTAAATTATTGAAAGTCGACAATGAATTCGGTACCTTGGAAAAAGGGAAGAAAGCATCCTTTGCGATCTATTCAACAGATCCATTTAAATCCGATGCAAAATTGCTTGAAATGTGGACGCTAGGTGATCAACAGATTCTTCAGGCATTTTCAGTTCATGATGTCCTTGGGAAATACAACGTAAACATTGATGGCTTAATCTATCCGCTGGAAATATCAGGAACACCTAATCGTTTAGAAGGAAAAGTTCAAACGATTAAAACCAATCGTGACGAAAAGACGCAAGCTCTAAAGAAAGATACCTTAACACCAAAAGTTGCCATTCAATTGGTTGGTGATGATATTACGTTACAGTTTAATTTGGCGGATGATCATTTCAAAGGAAGTGTCAACTTACATGGAAAAGTTCGTTCGAAATTCGGCATTTTTGAAGGGGATGCAATGTTGCCAAATGGCAAATGGACAACTTGGTCGGCCATTCGTAACAGTGATGCAGATAAAAAAGAGGATGAAGCAAAAAAGACAGTCGTTGATACCTTGATTTGCTCACGTCTTTGGTTTCCAAATATGGCGTACGGATTCGATGCCGTTCCAGATGATGAAACAATCGTTTATCGAAATGCAACGGTTTGGACAAATGAAGACCAAGGTAATTTAAAGGATGCAACGGTCATCGTGCAGAATGGAAAGATCACTTACGTTGGAAAAGGGAATTTTAGTATTCCACCTGGTGCGACGGTAATAGATGCTAAAGGAAAACACCTCACATCTGGAATTATTGATGAGCATTCACATATCGCTATCGCAAAAGGCGTGAATGAAGGAGGTCAAGCCATTTCAGCGGAAGTAAGTATTGCTGATGTCGTAACTGCTGATGATATTAATATCTATCGTCAACTGGCAGGTGGTGTTACAGCAGCTCAATTATTGCATGGTTCAGCCAATCCAATTGGAGGTCAATCAGCATTGATTAAATTAAAATGGGGAAGTACCCCAAGCCAAATGGTGATTCCAAATGCGCCAAAATTTATTAAATGTGCCTTAGGTGAAAACGTGAAGCAAGCCAATTGGGGTGATTACAATACGGTGCGTTTTCCACAGACTAGAATGGGTGTGGAACAAGTTTTTTACGATGGATTTGAACGCGCTAAGATCTACGAACAAGAAATGAAAGCATTTACAGATGGTAAACAAACAACTGCACCTCGTAAAGATCTTGAGTTAGAAGTACTGCTTGAAATTTTGAAATCCCAACGATTTATTACCTGCCACTCCTATGTTCAATCTGAAATAAACATGTTGATGCATGTAGCTGATTCAATGGGTTTCACCATCAATACGTTTACACATATCCTTGAAGGATACAAACTAGCTGACAAGATGAAAACACATGGTGCTGGTGGATCTACTTTTTCAGATTGGTGGGCCTATAAATTTGAAGTAAATGATGCCATTCCATACAATGCGAAGATGATGGCTGATCAAGGACTTGTTGTTGCCATCAATTCAGATGACGCTGAAATGGGAAGACGCTTGAATCAAGAAGCAGCAAAGAGTGTTAAATATGGCGGAATGTCAGAAATTGAAGCGTGGAAATTGGTGACCTTGAATCCAGCGAAACTCTTGCATTTGGACGATCGTATGGGAAGTATTAAAGAAGGGAAAGATGCAGATTTGGTGCTTTGGACCGATAATCCACTGAGTTCACAAGCGAAAGTTGAAATGACCGTAATTGACGGAGTCGTGTTATTTGATAGCAAAAGAGATTATCAAATGCGTGCGGCAAATCAAGAAGAAAAAGCGCGAATTATTTCGAAGATGCTTGAATCGAATGACAAAGGTGAACCAAGCAAGCCTTTTGCGAAAAGAAAAGCAAAGCATTTTCATTGTGATACATTAGGAGAGGAAGGAACTGAAGAAGAAAATCATCATTAATTATGAGAACAATCAAATTTATTATAGCAACTACAGTCTTGGTTCTAAGCTTTACTGTTAAGGCTCAATCCAATCAATCGATATTGCTATTGAATGGGTATTTGCATGTCGGGAATGGAGAGGTAATAGAAAGCGCTCTGATTGGTATTCGTGAGGGTAAAATTGCTCAGGTATCCAATAGTTTAGCGACAACTTATAAGCGAGAGGAATGGGATACCATCATTGATTTAATGGGGAAACACATTTATCCTTCGTTCATTGCTCCAAATTCAACACTAGGTTTAACAGAAATTGATGCCGTGCGTGCCACACGTGACTTTGATGAAGTAGGTCAGTACAACCCTCATATTCGTTCACAGATTGCTTTTAACGTCGAATCGAAAGTAATTAGTACTGTTCGCACCAATGGCGTTTTAATGGCCCAAGCGACTCCACGCGGCGGTGATATATCTGGAACATCTTCCGTTATGGCCTTGCATGGTTGGAATTGGGAAGACGCAACTATTTTAAAAGACGATGGAATTCATGTGAATTGGCCCTCAAGTCTCGAAGGTGGAGGTTGGTGGGCTGAACCGGCCCCAAAAAAGCGTAACGAGAAGTATGAAAGTCAGAAAAAGGAACTCGCGCAATTTTTTGCGATGGCAAAAGCATATGCTCAAACGGGAAAGGTTGAAAAGAAAGATTTGCGTTTAGAGGCAATGATGGAGTGTTTTAAAGGAACGAAACGGGTCTATTTTCATGCAGATGAAATTCAGCAGTTATTGGATGTTATTGATTTGGCAAAAGCAATGGAATTAAGTTTCCCTGTAATTGTAGGAGGATATGATGCACATTTATTAGGGAAACGGTTGAGTGATGCAAAGATTCCAGTGATGTTGATGCGCGTACACAGTTTACCAGAAAATGAAGATGATGCGATTGATTTACCCTACCGTCTTCCAGCCTTGTTACAAGAAATGGGTGTATTGTTCTGTTTACAAAACCAAGGCGACATGGAAACCATGAATGCACGGAACTTACCTTTTCAGGCAGGAACAGCAATGGCGTATGGTTTGAGCGAGGAACAGGCGGTGAGATCTATTTCATTGAGCGCTTGTGAAATTATGGGCTTTGACAAGAATTATGGCAGCATCGAAGTGGGTAAATCAGCCACCTTGTTTGTTTCAGAAGGAAATGCACTTGATATGCGCACCAATAACATTGTTCTTGGATTAATAAACGGTGTGTTCATTCCCACAGGGAATTTTCAAAAGGATTTATACGAGAAGTATTCACAGAAATATTTGCAACAAAAGAAGTAATAGCTATAAACAAAAAAAGCCCCACTTTCAATCGAAAATGGGGCTTTTAATTTTTCAATAAGTTTAATTGATAATCAATTGTTTTGTGAATTTCTGTGCACCAGAGGTCAATTGTATAATGTAATATCCGTTTGGTACATCGGTAACATTTATTTGTACTTCGCTACCATTATTCCAAGACTCAGATTTCAACACGCGACCCGCTAAGTCAATCAATTCAACATGATTCACTAATCCGTTTTGATTTAATGCAATTGTTACCATCTCATTTGCTGGATTTGGATAAATTGACCAATCGAAAGAAGTGATTTCAGCAGTTCCTAGATTCACATTGAAACCGTTTGAAGAATACATACAACCAAAAGAATCAACCAATTCAACTGTATAAATTCCTGGATTTGTTGTCGCCAATGTTTGCGCATTTTCACCTGGTAATGCACTTCCATTTAAGTACCATTGAATTGTATAATCAACCATTGGGTTGCTTACTTCTAATTCTGAATTAACATTCAATACAATTGCTGGAGTATAGTTTGGCAAACAATAAACGCCTGTAACAGTATCTGAAAAACTAACACAACCATATTGATTGATGGCTACAACGTGATAAACACCTGATTGAGTAACAGTATGTGTAACGTTTGTCGCACCATTAATTGGACTTTCATTTAAATACCACTGGTATGAATAACCTAAATCAGTTGTAGAAAGTATATTCGATGCAATGTTATAATTAACAAGAGGAACAGGAGGGTAACCATAAACACGCACAGTGTCAGCAGAAACAACTAAAGGAGTTGGATAGATAGTTTGGTTGGTAATAGTGTAATTAATTGTAGATGTTCCCGCAGCACACCCATTGCAGCCAGTAAGATTCAAGGTGTGATTTCCCATATAGTCATCACCAAAAAACTGAATTTCACCAAAACTATCATCAGCATCCCAAATTTCTACAACGTAGGAGTTTAATGGGTTTAATAGTACATTGGTTGTCCAACTTACTGGCGGGTCAGTATCTCCAATTATACTCGATTGATAGATGGTTGTCCCATTTTCTTTCAAAATAAAAAAGGCGTCAGGAGTTTCAAATGAAGGGAACCCACCCCCATAATTACTCATACTATTTACTGTCAATCCGGTAAATGTATACACTTGAAGAACATCTAAGTTGTTGAATGCTTCGTAATTAACAATGTACTCGCCTGGATAAGGATAAACTTGTGGAGCCGGGTTTTCTAATGTTGAAGTATTACCATTTCCAAAATCCCACGTGTACGCCAATAAACCTGGATTATTATTTACAAAATCAACCGTAATGGGTGCACAACCTGCCGCTCCTACCATTGAGAAACCATCATTGGTTGTTTGAACATTGTTCGGTAAAATCTCTAAAAAGATTTGGAAAGTAAAAGGGTAGCCTTGAATAACTGTTAAATCTGCAATAACAGTTACATCAACTGAATATTGACCTGCCAACAAAGGCGTTCCACTGATGTTTACACAGCCTAACTGGCTAACTTGAGGGTTGTAATTGCAACCATTTGCTTGGTTGTTGCATTCCCATGAAAGTCCAACAGGAAGTGACACTGAAAAAATATTGAAATTGGTGAAGTCATATCCCATCGTATCTAATGGCATGACAAAAGTAATATCAGTGCTGTATGCTTGTCCGACATATCCAACAGGTAAGGTATCTGGATAAATCCCTGTGACAGTCTGTGTATTATCAATCGTACAAATTTGAGAAAATGATGTAAGTCCTATTGATAGGAATAAAATGAGTAATAATTTATTCATGAGTTTATAGTTTAGTAAAGTAAAATTAATAGAAAAAATGATTCATCAAAAATTAATGCAAGCAAGACGAACAAAGTTCATAACTTCTTGTTTTTTGTTGTGTAAAATTCCTAATTTTGATTCATTCAAAATAACGAAGTATTAACGTTTTTAAAATCGACAAATATGGCTTTCGAATTACCAAATTTACCATATGCTTATGACGCATTGGAACCACACATTGATGCTCGCACAATGGAAATTCACCATTCAAAACACCACAATGCTTACATCACGAACTTGAATGCTGCAATTGCAGGTACTGAGTTGGAGGGTAAATCAATTGAAGAAATACTTAAAGTTTGCAAAGACAAACCAGCTGTTAGAAATAACGGTGGAGGTTTTTGGAACCACAATTTATTCTGGGAAGTTATGGCACCGAATGCAGGTGGCGAACCAACTGGTGAATTGGCTGAGGCAATCAACGCCTCTTTTGGATCATTTGCTTCTTTTAAAGAAGAATTTGCGAAAGCGGGTGCAACTCGTTTCGGTTCTGGTTGGGCTTGGCTTTGTGTTGAAGGTGGAAAACTAGTTATTTGTTCAACTGCAAATCAAGATAATCCATTAATGGGTGAAGGTTGCAATGGAACTCCAATTTTAGCAATGGACGTTTGGGAACATGCATACTACTTGCATTACCAAAATCGTCGTCCTGACTATATTTCAGCATTTTTTAATGTAATCAATTGGACAAAAGTTGCTGAATTATATGCAGCAGCGAAATAAGTAGAATATCTCTTTTTTTGAAAGGCAATCAGAAATGATTGCCTTTTTTCGTTGTAACAATAAATTTCCCTTTCGTTATCCCGTTTTAAAGCGAGGTAAGATGGAAACAAAAAGCGGAAAATGGAAGGGAGGAAGTTTGCTTGTAATCGGTGTAATTGTATTAGCAGCTTTTAATGTGAAACGTTTAGATCAACAAACGGTAAGTTTGGAAGATGCAATTGCCTCAGGTCAAATTAAAATGCAAGCCAATTCGCTTGGAAGATATTCAGATGAGTCAGTTTTGTTGAAAATTCAGAACAGCACTCCCAGTGTTTTAAAGGTAAAGGTGAAAGCAGGTACAATGTTCGCTCCAGCAGATGAAGGTGAACAAACGTTGATTACAATTGATGATCAGTTCATCGTGTTACAACCCAAATCAGCCAATCAACTCAATTTAAAGGCCTATTGCACGGAGGCAAGTGATCGCTGTCCGTCAGACGAAGGTGCATTCACCTTAGCAACGAACAAGAATTCAGAGTTAAGTAAATTGGTGGCTTTTGTGCGCGGAAAATCAATTTCAGCTCAGTGTTACCAAGATGCTATTTGGGCAGTAACGGATGCGAGACCAATTTCCAATATTCAAGCAACTACTGCAGTTGAAAAAGAAATGCGAAAGTACATTGCTACAATCACGAATAAACCAGATACGTGGTATACAACTCCTCAATCACGCATGCTTGATGCTAATAGAAACATTCAACAAGAAACAGTTGTAGTAAAGGGGATGATCACATTTACGTGTGATAAAGGTTCTGTGGTTCATCAAGAACTCGTTAAGAAGAATGGTGATCTAATGTATAAAAGCGATAAAACGAATACGATTCAATCTGGTAAAGTGGATTTTTCATTCACGGTGAAAGTGAGGGGATGGGAGAAAGGTGAATACGCGGTTCGTGTAATGGCGGGAACGAAGGAATTAACAAGTTACCCTTTTGCTATTTGATAAAAAATCGCGTTTGAAAACTGTTCTTTAGAGTGTCAAATCCATGCAGTAAACAAATCAGTAACAAAGGTAGGAAAGGTGTTAGATACCTTTCCTCATTTAAACGTTGGACGTAAATCAAATAGAAAAATGTTAGGCAGATAAAACCTGATAATATTGTAAATACATCTAACTTGAAACGAAAGAGCAACATAAATGCTGCCAGAAATCCAAGATTTATCAGTATGACACTCAGTATTCGCAGTAATTCAATGAATGGATTTCCTCTCAAAGGATCTTGAAAAATGTATAAATTCATTTGCGACTTCGATAATAAATAGCGCGCACTTTCTAATGGTGTTTTGATATGCGTTAAAAATTTATTCTCTTTTTTGAGCGAGTTGATTACCGCGTTTATATGTCTGATTAACTTTTGTTCAGCGGCTAGATATTTTCGACTTTTAAAATCATTTTTTGAGTTCAATACCCTTTCATATTTAACTAGTATAGGTTTGACCTCCGCATGAAATTCAATTGGCACTTCTAAAAGGGCTTCATCTAATTTATTGTTTTTAATTGCCGCAACTGCCGCATGAAATTGTTCACCGTCTGATTCCCAAATTCGAAATAAGTTGGTCATTGCTTCGTGACTAGGTCTAAAAAGTGTGTTGTTTTTGGACGAATAAATAGGGTGTAATCCAGGAATTTCGTTTGATATTGAAAATGTGCGCAACTGCCAAAGTGCAAATGGAATGAAACCGATAGAAATAACAAGCGCTAATTTCCTTTCTCTTTTCAGCAGGTGATAAACGATAAAAAGGAAAGGTAATAGAACCATTTGAGGTCGAACCAAGATTAAAAGTGACGTTGCAATTATTACTGCAAATGGTTTTTTTGATGGATTGAAATTCAGGTAACTGTAAATGGTCCAAAGAGTGAGAACTGGAGTAATACCTTCTGTGAGCGTATAATACATGAATCCACTGTACATGGGGAGTAAAGCAGCAATTAGAGCAGCAATTAGAGCTATTTTCTGTTTAGCTAGTAATAGAATTGAGATTTTACCAATGAGAAAAATGGAGAAAAAATATCCCAGAATTTGAATTATCTTCATTCCCAACAAGGCGTACTTTCCGAGAATCAAGGTGCAAATCATATAAATTGAACCATATCCAGGAGGTCGCTGGTAGAAGCGGGTAATTCCATCAGAATTGTCAGCCCAAATGCCTTCGGATAAATAATTTATCGGAGGAACCAAGTAGCTTGCTTCATCGGCAGTTTGAATCATTCCAAAACGATTGGAATCGGTATTCTGAAGGTAATATGTATTTAATTCTTGCCAAAAGATGGCGAGGATGGTTCCAACAAAAGCGATGACTATCAGTTTTTTGTTGAAGTTCACAGGGAAGAATTTAAGCGAAGTCAGGCATGTTAACTGCTTCAACCGATTTGATTTCTGGGGCAATTTTTTTAACTGCTTCTTCCAATCCAGCTTTCAGTGTCATCAGACTCATAGAACAATCGCTGCAAGCACCCATTAAACGGACTCTAACAATACCGTCATCTGTAATCTCAACCAATTCCATATCACCTCCATCAGCATGCAGAAAAGGGCGTAATTGATCCAGTGAGCTATTGATTTTTTCTGTTAATTCTTCTTTGTCTAAGATCATACTGTTTTTGCTAATGGCTGTGTTTTTTGTACAGCATTTACATTATTTACGAAATTACGAACTAATTCCTCAAATGCGTTGGAAATTGGTGTGTTTTCTTGAAAAACAGCTGGTCTACCAGCATCTCCAGCTTCACGTACACTTTGTACTAGGGGTATTGGTCCCAGAAAAGGCACTTTCATTCCTTCAGCAAGATTTTTCGCTCCGTCTCGACCGAAAATATAGTATTTGTTCTCTGGAAGTTCAGCAGGTGTAAACCACGCCATATTTTCAACAATTCCGATTATCGGTACATTGATTGAATCCATTTTAAACATGTTCACACCGCGACGAGCATCGGCCAGTGCGACTTCTTGAGGCGTGCTAACAATCACAACTCCATCTAAAGGAACAGTTTGTACCAATGATAAATGAATGTCTCCTGTTCCTGGAGGCAAATCGATTAGCAGGTAGTCCAATGGACCCCAATGTGCATCTGTGAACATTTGTGTCAACGCCTTTGCAGCCATTGGTCCACGCCATACAACGGCATTATCTTGTTCTGTAAAAAAGCCAATGGAAAGCAATTTGATTCCGTGATTTTCAACAGGATTTATTTTTTGTTCTCCATCAATTTCAAGCATTGTTGGTCGTTCCTTCACCACATCAAACATCGTTGGCATTGATGGACCATAAATGTCAGCATCTACAATTCCAACTTTGTATCCCGCTTTTGTGAGTCCACCAGCCAAATTTGCAGTAACAGTTGATTTTCCAACGCCTCCTTTTCCTGATGCAATAGCAATAATGTGTTTCACATCAGGAAGTATTTTTCGTCGCGCTTCGCGTGCTTCAGCAGGAATGGCTTTAACAGTGCATTCAACAGCTAAAGAAGAACCAAATACACGTTTCAAATTAAATTCAACTGCTTCTTGCATGCGTTTACGAGCATGTAATGCAGGATTGGAAACATGCACAGTTAAACGAATTGATTGGTCCTCAATGATTAGTTCTTCAATTAAATTAAGGCTGACAATGTCTTTTTTTAAGTCGGGCTCTAAAATCCCACCTAAGACTTCTAATACTTTTTCTCTATTTAGTTCCATTGCTGCAAATTTAAGCAAAAAAAAGGGTTGCCATAATTGACAACCCTCGAGAATGAATATTGTTTTTTATTATTTATTTGACTTGAAAGATTTAATTGATTTACCCATCAATTCAATAATTACTTTTTCATAACCTTCGTCACGACTTCTAAGTTCGTAAGTTACTCCATCAATCGTTTTTTGACCATATACATGATAGGATTTATGTTCTACCCCTACAGACTGAGGGGCTTTATTCGAACCTTTAACAACTAATTTCTGTTCGTACAAAATCATATCCTTTTCATCAATTAAGTAATTGATTGCAAACACATCATTTTCTTTTAGAATTTTCTTTTGATTTTGAACAAGGTCAGTGTAATCACCGTAATCTTCAATGTGTAAATTGAAATTTGGACCAACAATTATATCCCACTTAAAATCTCCCTCGCTATGAATTACTTCTGGTTTTGTAGATGCACCAATGTTTGCCGTTTCATCTGGCAACATAATCATTGCGTTGATTCCATGGTTTTTTAAGTTTATACCTTTAAAGGTGTAATAGTCTTCATCTAGGTTAATTCCATCAGCATTTTTCTCTCCGTCTTCAGATCCTCCACAAGAAAGAAGAACCAAAGCCATTGAAATCAATAATGAACAAACAAAAAGTGAACGGGTTGTTAATAATAACTTCTTCATTTTGTTGAAATTATGCATCTTTATCTTTACTTCGCAAATATAATGGAAAAATACAACTGTGTTCAAAACAAATTAGGACTAACTTTGTTGTACCTAAAGAAACGATGTGCTTAGCGATTAAATAACATGGCTGAATATAAAATTAAAGATTTAGAAACATTAACTGGTGTCAAGGCCCATACGATTCGTATTTGGGAGAAGCGCTATGGTTTTGTAAATCCAGATCGTACTGATACCCAGATAAGAACATATTCTAACCAAGAATTAACAATGCTGTTGAATGTAGCAATGTTAAATAAAACGGGAATGAAAATTTCTCATATTGCTCAGTTAAATTCTGATGAAATTGCAAGTAAGGTTTGGGAAATTAAATCAAGTCCTAATGATGAACTTGGGATAGAGAAGTTGATTTTGGCTCTTGTTGAAATGGATGAAGTGTTGTTTCACAAAACGTTGAGCGATCTTGTTCAATCTGTTGGCTTGTTTAATACATTCCTTGATTATTTGATTCCATTTCTAGATAGAATTGGTATCATGTGGTTGGTTGGTTCAATTAACACTGCGCAAGAACATTTTATTTCTCATTTAATTCGCCAACGGGTAATTGCAGAAACGGACAAACTAGATATTCCTTCAAAAACTGAAGCTCCTATCATGTTGTTTCTACCTGAGCATGAATGGCATGAAATAAGTTTGTTGTTTTATCAGTATATCTTAAGAAAAAACGGAATAAACACAGTTTATTTAGGTCAAAGTTTACCATTTGATTCCTTAGTGGAATGTATTGATAAAATTCAGCCCAAAGCGATCTTAACATCATGGCTTACCTCTGTTGATGAAAAGTTCATGATTAATTATTTCAAGAATTTGGGTCGAGAAGCAAAATCAATTAAGATCTATGCTGGTGGATACCAGATTGGAAAGCACAGTGAGGCTTTAAAAGACATGGTACATCAAATAAATGATATAAAAGTCCTTTCGAAGCTATTCACTATTTAATAATGATTCCTTTTTTACCTAGAATCGAAATCAACTTCATTTTACTCGTGGTAATAGTTTCTGGAAGAAAAACGAATTTCTTATCAAAAAGACCATCATAGTTTCCATCATTTACCCAAAAGCTTACCCAAAATTCATTCGCTAAGCCAAAAACTTCTTCCATAATAGGTTCAATTTTAGCGGCCTCATTGGGTAAAAGTATTTCTAAAGAGTGACGTAAAGTGGAAGTTTTAACGCGTTCTCCAGTCGTTGCATTTTCACCATATCCGGTGCTCGTTACAATAATTCCTTCCATGATATCATCACGAAGGTTTAACAGATATACATAGTATTCACTGACATTTGCTTCATTTTTTTCTTCAACTATTGCAACGGCCACATTATCAACTCTAGGGCCCAGTATTCCTTCACGCATTTGTTTTCTTATTTTATGGCTTTTGATATCTCTTGTCCAACCCGCATGTATTCAAAAAAGTCTTTTGGGTGACCAACTTTGTCCTCTACCAACTTTCTATTCACTCCTTTGAAGTTTTTTGGAAGTACAAAATTATCTTTTCGTTCCATACCAATGCGCACAATGGTCAATTTTTCACTCGGAATATTGGCAATATATTGTCCTTTGATACCTCTGCAATACATTATTGGATTATTGTTGTTGTTGTAGAGCCAAATATGAAGTCCATAACGTTGATTAGGAATCCCTTCTTCTGTATCCATTTCAACTAGTTTGGTCATCTCATTCATGTACCATTCAGGAACCACAGTTTCATTCCCAACTTTACCTTTGTTCAAAATTAATTTACCTAAGCGTCCAAAATCACGTGCGGATGCATACAAACAACAAAATGATTTTTCATCACCATTTTCCTTATCCAAACTCCAATAGGCTTCTTGTTCTGCGCCTATTTTTTTCCATAATTTCTCTTCGGTGTATTCGCTGACGGTTTTCCCTGTTGCTTTTTCAATGATAAATCCTAATAATTGTGAATTGCCACTTTGATACTTGAATGTTTTTCCCGGTTCCTCAATTGCTTTTTGACGGTTTACAAGGCCCCACAAATCACTGCCATAATAAGACTCGGCATTTTCGGAAAGTGGGTTTTTGGCGCTTTCTTGCCAGTCCAACCCAGATGCCATCATCAATAGGTGACGAATAGTGATTTTTTCTTTTCCATTACTTTTATATGCCTTCAAGTAGTTTCCGACAGGTTCATCCAAACTTTTTATCGACCCTTCTTCAATAGCGATACCAATGAGCAAAGCTACGACTGTTTTAGCAGCTGAAAATGAATTAGAAACTGTCGTTTTTTTATGTGAATCCCAATACTTTTCATAAAGTAAGGTGTCGCCACGAAATACTAAAAAGGCCTTAGTTCCTAATGATTCCATTAGTTGCTGATCTTTTATTGAAAGGGTGTAATTATTTAAGTCAGTATGTGTTTCCCACTGATCAACGTTATCGTTCTGAATGGTTGTATAAGCGAAAATGTCACGTTCATAGATCGTAGGTCCAGCTTGCCCCACCAAATAAGTATTGGCAATTCCTTTGTACAAATAAAAGCGACCTGAAAGAACTATGAATAAATTTAGAAGAATGATAATAGCAAGGAATGTAAAAAATGAAAACCGTAGTAGTTTTTTAGTTACTCTTCCTATTTTAGATGGTTGTTTCGGCATAATCGTAGTGAAATTGATCGGCAAGTTTGTCTTTTAAAACAGCAGCAACATCCTCCATTGAAACCTTTTGTCCCAATTCATGTTGCATGGAAGTTACAGTTTTGTCATCAATTCCGCAAGGAATAATATTAGAAAAATAAGAAAGGTCTGAATTTACATTGAATCCAATACCGTGCATGGTCACCCATCTTGAGCTTTTTACCCCCATTGCACAAATTTTTCTTGGGTGATCGGTATCAAAATCAATCCAAACACCTGTTAAACCTTCAACGCGTCCGCCTTTAATTCCAAATGTTGCTAAAGTTAGGATGACCGCCTCTTCTAAAAAACGCATGTATTTATGGATATCAGTAAAAAACTGATCAAGATCAAAAATAGGATATACAACAAGTTGACCTGGGCCGTGATAAGTTATATCGCCACCTCGATTTATTTTGTAGAATTGGGCTTCTTTTTCTTCTAAACCTTGGTCGGATAGAAGTAAATTATCTTCACTACCACTTTTTCCAAGCGTGTAAACGTGCGGGTGTTCACAGAAAAGTAAGTAATTCTTTGTTTTTAGTTCCGTTTCACCATTGCGAATACGAATTTTTTCGTCAATTGTACCTTTAAATAATTGTTCTTGATAATCCCAGGCTTCCTTGTAATCAATGAGTCCTAGCGATTGTAAATGAACAAGTGGTGTCATTAATTCAATTTCGATAATTCGTTTTTCAAATAGTCAATTACATGAATATCCATTGCATCAACATTTTTATATAATGCTAAATAGTAGGATGCCCAGTCAACTAGATTGATTAAGTAAAATGAACGTTCAATTTGAGTTGAGCCCATTGCTGAGATTTCTATTACACTTGATGTGTGTTTTTTAACTTCTTCAAATGTGATTTCGTAACGACGTTGATTGCGTGGAATCAAGTCATTTGTTTGCAAGAACACCGCAGCAAAACGATCGTCTCCACCTCCCCAACCAACAAGTTCGTTGTGGTTCATTTCTGGAATAACATGATGCCAACTAAGAAATTTTGAATTTTCATTGAATTGTTGACGTGCACGAATGGCAACAGATTCATATTTCGGTCCAGC
>JAIOZF010000052.1 GCA_021740745.1 Crocinitomicaceae bacterium
GGAGGACATGAAATCTAGGTGATGTGGCTCAATTTCAGCTAAACCATACGTCGAACCTTCAAGGAAGCTTGACATCCAATGGGCACTGCCGTGAAAAAATAGTCCAGGTAGATTTAAAATACCTCCAAAAACAGATAAGACAGCAAGAACAATTAGTGGAATTGTCATGATTGAACTAGACTCATGCAAATGTTCTTTGGTTTCGTTCGATCCTCTGAATTCTCCATGGAACACTAAGAAATACAAACGGAACATGTAAACTGCTGTCAATGCAGCTGATAAAATCAATAAACCAAATATTACTGTGTTTTCATGTAATGCAGAAGCCAAAATCTCATCCTTGGAAAAGAATCCAGAAAGCAATGGGAAACCAGAAATGGCGAGCGTACCAATTAGAAAGACAGTTTTTGTTATAGGCATATATTTACTCAAACCACCCATTTTTGTAATGTCCTGTTCATGATGATTTGCATGAATGATGCTTCCTGATCCTAGGAATAACAAGGCTTTGAAAAATGCATGAGTTGTTACATGGAATAAAGCGACTGTATATGAGCCTAAGCCAAGCGCCACAAACATTAATCCTAACTGCGAAACGGTAGAGTAGGCTAGTACTTTTTTAATATCGTTTTGTCTTAATGCAATAAATGCGGTAATGAGCGATGTTGCTATTCCGATAAAAAGGATCACATCCTTCGTAAATGGTGCCAATTCAAATAAGAAATTTGATCGGATAATTAAGTAAATTCCAGCCGTTACCATCGTCGCAGCGTGAATTAAAGCAGAAACAGGCGTCGGTCCAGCCATGGCATCTGGCAACCATGTAAACAATGGAATTTGGGCACTTTTACCTGTAGCCGCAAGAAATAAGGAAAGGGTCAAACCAATGATGAACGGACTGTCTTTTTCAATACTCAAGGTACTAAAAACATCTGCAATAACATCAAACTCTAAAGATCCGAAACGCGAAATAAATAGAAAACAAGCGAAGATTAGCCCTAAGTCACCAATCCTATTCATTGTAAATGCTTTTCGTGCTGCGATACTGTTTGCCTTACCTTTTAATTTATCACTGTAGTGGAAACCAATCAACAAATAAGAGCAAATTCCAACTCCTTCCCAACCGAATAGTAACATAAAGTAATTACCACCCAAAACAAGCAGCAACATGGAGAAAATAAACAAATTTAGGTAAGAGAAGAATTTGTAAAATCCTTCGTCGCCTTTCATATAGCCGATTGAAAAAACATGGATCAAAGAACCAATTCCAGTAATAATCATCGTCATCCAGATTGACAATGAATCAAGATGCAAAGAGGCGTTAATTTTAAAATCTGTCAATTCAATCATGTTAAACAAGACAATGAGTGATGCCTCTTTTAAATTCATGAATAAAATGGTTGCAATAATGAAGGGTGTCAACACAAAAAATGTTGCAATGAAACCAATCCATTTCTCTGACAAGTGTTTTCCGAATGCCCCGTTTATAAATCCACCTAATAATGGAAGAGCGAGAACAAGAAGAAGTAAAGTTTCGAAATTCATTATTAGCTATTTAAATTTTTAAACAAGTCCGCATTAATGGTACGTCTATTTCTATACGCCATTAATAAAATAGAAAGTCCCACGGTTGCTTCTGCAGCGGCAACTACAACAATGAAAAAGACAAATATTTGAGCATCACCCGTTCCATTTGCTGTTGAAAATGAAACCAATAGCAAGTTGACTGCATTTAACATGAGTTCAATACACATCAATAAGACAATCATATTTTTTCTCGTCAGAACACCAATTGCTCCAATTGAAAAAAGAATAGTCGAAAGAATTAAATAAAAATTCGTTGAAAATTCGGCTTGTGAAACGATCAATGGAATCATAATTCTACAATAGTTTGTTTTTCTCTTTTTGCCAATAAAACTGCACCAACCATGGATGCAAGGAAAAGGATGGAAGAGACTTCAAATGGAACAATGTATTCTGTAAAAAGCAAATGCCCAAGATTTTCGACCAACCCTTCTTGATCGGAAACTTTTACAATTGCGTCCCCCGTTTTTTCTACAGCTTTTTGACTAAGATGCATAAATGATTCACTCGTTGCAGCTATAATCACAGTAAACAAAGCACCTCCAGATATTACTGCAATGAATTTTGTGAGCCAAGGTGTTTTCGGTTCATTATCCTTGTCCAAGTTTAAAAGCATTAACACGAATAAAAACAAGACCATGATAGCGCCAGCATATACAATCACATTAACAATGGCAATGAACTGCGCATTCATTAAAAGGAAATGTCCAGAGATTAGAAAGAAGGTAACAACTAGGTATAAGACACTTCTCAACGGATGTTTACTAAGAATCACCATAAGAGCGGTTCCTATTGTTAATCCTCCTAAAATATATGTTAGAATTTCATAAGTCATATCGAACCTCTTTTACCTGTTGCTTGTCTTTTCGTAATATCAATTCTATTCTCCAAGGCTTCTACTAAAACATCTTTCCCATAAATAAAATCTGCTCGTTCGTATTCCGTTGGTACAATTCGGTCCGTAAGAAAAATCGCTTCTTTCGGACAAGCCTCTTCACATAAACCGCAAAATATGCAACGCAGCATATTGATTTCATAGGTTTCAGCGTATTTTTCTTCACGGAATAAATGCTCTTCGCCCTTTTCTCTTTCCGCGGCAATCATTGTTATAGCTTCAGCTGGACAAGCAACAGCACATAATCCACAAGCAGTGCAATTTTCTCGACCTTGTTCATCTCTTTTTAACACGTGCATACCTCTATAAACGGGCGCAAAAACGCGTTGCTCTTCAGGGTATTTAATTGTTTTCCGTTTGCTGAACATGTGTTTCAATGTAATCCACATCCCACTTAGAATTGCTGGTATATACAGCTTTTCGATGAAGGTCATCGGCTTATCCGAAACAACTATTTTTCTATTAGTTAAGCTTTCCATTCTTCACTATTTAAAACCAACCTTGGTAAAATGCGATCACAATTCCTGTAACCAACATATTGATGATGGATAGAGGTATGAGCGTTTTCCATCCTAAATGCATCAATTGATCAAACCTAAATCTTGGAATTGTCCATCGTATCCACATGAATATAAAGATGAACATGAATATTTTCGCAAAAAAGGCAAGAACACACAACAAGGCTAAGGTATTACCAGAGAAATTATCCATTCCTGGGAAATTATACCCACCAAAAAAGAGAATTGAAATTACTGCAGCAGAAATGAACATGGATACATATTCACTAAACAAGAACAATCCAAGTTTCATGGAGCTGTATTCGGTGTGATACCCACCAATTAATTCAGATTCACATTCTGGCAAATCAAATGGAGCACGATTCGTCTCAGCTAATGAACATACAAAGAAGATAATGAACGCTATTGGTTGATAAAAGATATTCCAGTTCATTCCATGTTGTTTATCAACTATTTCTGATAAACTTAAGCTTCCTGACATCAAAATTATCGTAATCAATGTTATTCCCATTGCTAATTCGTAGGAAATCATTTGAGAAGAAGCACGGATTGCTCCGAAAAGGGAGTATTTATTGTTAGATGCCCATCCACCAATCATAATACCGTAAACACCCAATGAAACAACCCCAAAGATGAATAAAATTCCGATATTGAAATCCGCAACCTGTAATTCAATTGTTCTTCCAAATGCTTGGATATTAGGTCCCCATGGAATAATTGCACTGGTAATTAACGCTGTAAACATGGAAATTCCAGGTCCCATAATAAATAACCAACGATCCGAATTTTTTGGGATAAAATCTTCTTTAAAGAACATTTTAACACCATCTGCAATCGGCTGTAAAAGTCCAAATTTACCTGCTCTGTCTGGACCAACGCGATCCTGAATCCAAGCGGCTAATTTTCGTTCGAAATAGGTAGAGTAGGCTGCAATTCCAAGTGAAATCAAGAATATGATAACAACTAAAATGAATTTTTCAATAAGCATTCCTGTATCCATCAGTCAAGTTTCTTAGCGTTATTTCTGATGTTAGTTGCATATTTCCCCTGAGAAATAACGGAATGACGGTCAATTACTCTTGGACCGATAATATTCCATTTGGAAGGATCTTTCTTTTCAAACCTACAATCATTGCAAATCCAACCTGGTTTTCCATCCATGTCTTCCACTTCACCATATCTATCTTTTCGCGCGGTAACTCTATATATTTCATCACCGAACATCCATAGGACCGTTTTTCCAGCGCATTTATCACAACTGCATTCAGCCTCCATAGGCTTTAAGAACCAAACGCGACTTTTGAATCGGAATGTTTTATCGGTTAAAGCACCAACTGGACATACGTCAATCATATTTCCAGAAAAGTCATTATCAACGGCATTCTCAATGTAAGTGCTTATTTCTGCATGCTCTCCACGATTCAAAACACCATGTACACGGTTTTCGGTCAATTGGTTCGCAACTTGTACACAACGATAACAAAGAATGCATCGGTTCATGTGTAATTTTATCTTATCACCAATGTCGATTGGGTCAAAAGTTCTTTTTTCTTCTTCATAACGACTCTTAGAAGAACCGTGCTCGTAGGCTAAATCTTGTAAATGACATTCACCTGCTTGATCACAAACGGGGCAATCCAATGGGTGATTAATAAGAAGGAATTCGGTTACACCACCTCTGTTTTCAAAAACGCGCTCACTTGTTTTGTTTTTCACAACCATTCCATCCATTACTGGGGTAGAACAAGAAGCGACTAATTTTGGCATTGGACGAGGATCTGCAGTTGAACCTGCAGCAACTTCAACAAGACAGGTTCTACATTTTCCTCCAGAGCCTTCCAATTTACTGTAGTAGCACATAGCAGGTGGAACAACATCGCCACCAATTTGTCGAGCAGCATTTAAAATGGTTGTTCCTTGTGGGACTTCTACTTCAATATTATCAATAGTAACTTTTATCATAACTATTTCCTATGCAGTAACAGGTTGACTAATCAACCCAAAATTTCTAGTTTGTGACTCTTCTCTGTGTGTAACATGCCATTCAAATTCTTCTCTGAAGTGTCTGATAGCTGCTGCAACAGGCCAAGCTGCGGCATCACCAAGAGGACAAATTGTATTTCCTTCAATTTTCTTATTTATTTCAGCTAATAAATCGATATCACGAAGATTTCCATTGCCATTTTCTAGGCGATGAAGCACTTTTTCCATCCATCCAGTTCCTTCTCTACACGGTGAACATTGTCCACATGATTCGTGTGCGTAAAAACGTGCAAAATTCCAAGTATTGCGAACAATACATTGATCTTCATCAAAAACGATAAATCCACCAGAACCTAACATTGATCCTGATACGAATCCACCATCCGACAAACTTTCATACGTCATTAAGCGATCTTCACCTGTAGCCGTTTTTGTCACAAGATAATGCGGTAAAATAGGAACAGATGAACCTCCCGGAACGCATGCTTTTAGCTTTTTGCCATTCGCAATTCCACGACAATAGTCATCACCGTAAATGAATTCTTCGACTGAAATTCCCATTTCAATCTCGTAAACACCTGGACGAGCAAGATTACCGCAAGCAGAAATTAATTTTGTTCCAGTACTTTTTCCAAGTCCAATTTGAGCGTAGGCATCACCGCCATCATTTACAATCGGAACAACGGCTGCAATACTTTCAACATTGTTTACAACAGTCGGACATCCCCATAAACCTTTAACGGCTGGGAACGGAGGTTTGATACGCGGATTTCCACGTTTTCCTTCTAATGATTCAAGCAAAGCAGTTTCTTCTCCGCAGATATAAGCACCGCCACCTGGCATCACTCTAAGATCCAAATTATAACCAGAACCTTTAATGTTTTTACCTAAATAGCCTTTGTCATATGCTTCAGCGATTGCTTTTTCTAGAATGTCTAGAATCCACATAAATTCACCACGGATGTATATGAAAGATAGGTTAGCACCTAAGGCATAACTTGAAACAATCATCCCTTCGACCAAAAGGTGAGGGATTTTCTCCATTAAATAGCGGTCTTTAAAAGTACCGGGTTCAGATTCGTCTGCATTACAAACAAGGTATCTAGGAACACCTTCTGGTTTTGCAAGAAACGACCATTTCATTCCTGTTGGGAAACCTGCACCACCACGCCCTCTTAAACCAGATTTTTTAACTTCTTCAACTATTTCATCGGGCGACATTGACTTTAATGCCTTATCAACAGCGCGATAACCGCCGTTCTTTTGGTAAACCTCGAACGTTTCAATTCCAGGTATATTAACATTTTCTAAAAGTACTTTTCTTCCTGTCATGTCGATTTATTTTTCAAAAGTACCCGATCTGTACCCTTCAATTAATTCATCTACCTTTTCAGGGGTAAGGAATTCGTGATTTTTATACTGACATTGAAGCATAGGTCCGTAACCACAAGCTCCCATGCACTCAACGGTTTTTAATGTAAACATACCATCTTCAGTAGTTTGACCTACTTGGATGTTCAACTTATTTTCGATGTATTCAATGATTTTATCACTTCCAACGAGCATACACGGTCCTGTTCTGCATACTTCCAATACATATTTACCTGTTTGGTCCAAATGGAACATCGTATAAAAAGTAGCTACTTCATACACTTCAATTGGTTGAATATTAAGCAATTCAGCAACATAATCCATCGTTTCAATGCTCAACCAACCCCCCAATTCATCTTGCGCCATGTGTAAAACACGCAAAACGGCGCTTTTATGCTTTCCTTCCGGAACATCTAGCATTAGTTCATTCACCTTTGCTAATGATTCTGGACTAAATTCTTTTCGTTCAGCGTGGCGCTTATTTATGTCAACATGTAAATTCATATGTTATGCGTCTAATTCACCAGCGATTACGTTCATACTACTTAAAGTCAATACTGCATCACTTAAAGTCTGACCGGTGATCATTTCTGGGTATGCTTGGTAATAAATGAAACAAGGTCGTCTAAACTGCAATCTATATGGAGCTCGACCACCATCGCTTATTAAATAAAATCCTAATTCGCCATTTCCTCCTTCCACACTGTGAAATACTTCTCCAACCGGAATTTCTGTTTCACCCATCACAATTTTAAAGTGATAGATTAATGCTTCCATTTGGTTGTATACATCTTCTTTTGGCGGAAGATAAAATTCAGGAATATCTGCTTTGTACGAACCTTCCGGTAAGTTACTATATGCTTGTTCAATGATGCGAATACTTTGACGAATCTCTTCTTGTCTAACACAAAAACGGTCGTAAGTGTCGCCATTTACTCCTACGGGAATCGTGAAGTCAAAATCTTCATAAGATGAATAGGGATTCATAGCACGAACATCATAATCAACACCGGTAGCTCTTAAATTTGGACCAGAAAATGAATAGGCGAGTGCTCTTTCCGCAGATATTGCTCCAGTTCCTTTAGTTCTATCCATGAAAATTCGATTTCTTAATAACATCGAATCGAATTCATTGAATTCTTTTGGGAACGTTCTTAAAAACTCTTTCAGTTTTCGGTGAAATTCGGGTGAAAAATCACGCTCAAAACCACCAATTCTTCCAATGTTTGTTGTTAAACGTGCGCCACAAACTTCCTCGTATAATTCGTATATTTTTTCACGTTGGTTGAACGGGTAAAAGAAACTCGTTAATGCGCCTGAGTCAACTCCAACAACAGAATTGCAAATTAAATGATCTGCAATACGTGCCAATTCCATGATAATAATACGCATGTATTGCACGCGTTTTGGAATTTCAGCTTGAATCAATTTTTCTACTGTCATGTGCCAACCCATATTATTGATAGGTGACGAACAGTAGTTTAAACGGTCTGTTATTGGGGTAATTTGATTGTAAGGTCTGCGTTCTGCTAATTTTTCAAAAGCGCGGTGAATGTAACCAACCGTTTGTTCAGATGAAATGATTTTTTCACCATCTACCTTTAAAATATTTTGGAAAATACCATGAGTAGCGGGATGGGTAGGGCCGAAATTGATTGTGGCAATATCCCCGTCAATTGTTTCTTTCGAATCAAAGAAAACAGGAGCTTTTGTTTTAATTTCTTTTTTGCTTTCCATGGTCAATTATTGTCTTCCAAAATAACGATCATCTTTATCTTCTCTCGTTTCATCCTCTAAATGGTATTGCTTTCGCATCGGAAAATAATCCATAGAGTCTTCATTCAAAATTCTTCTCAAATCTGGGTGGTTTTTAAAAAGAACACCGAAGAAATCATACGTTTCTCGTTCCATCCAGTTTGCCCCATCAAAAATTGAGGTGATTGAATTAATTTCTGGATGATTTATAGCTAAATATGCTTTAACGCGTATCCGGATATTCTTTCTCCAATTGTGTAAATGGTAAACCACGCATAATTCACGGTCAGCATTATCGGGATAGTGAACGGCACCGATTAATGTCAAATAATTAAATCCACATGACTCATTTTCTTTGAGAAATCGAATTACTTCGAGAACGTGTCCGGGTGTAATTTCAACCGTCAGAATGTCACCAGAATTATCTACCTCTAGTATATTCTCAGCAAATTCAGTCGAAAGTGCTGAAACGATTTGATTTAAATCATTAGTATCACTCATCTTCTCCCAATTCAATATTGTAGTCATGCATCAAGTGCTTGTACTCATCGTTGTATCGTCGTCTCAATGATTCGTGTTTCACCAATTCATTGATTTTCATGACACCATCAATAATTTGTTCTGGTCTTGGTGGACATCCTGGAACGTACACATCTACCGGAATGATACGGTCTATTCCTTGTAAAACGCTGTACGTATCGAAAATACCACCTGAAGAAGCACAAGCACCAACAGAAAGAACCCATTTCGGTTCCGACATTTGCTCGTAAACTTGTTTCAGAATTGGACCTAATTTCTTAGAGATTGTTCCAGCAACTATTAATAAATCCGCTTGTCTTGGAGAAAACGACATTCGTTCCATACCAAATCTTGCAAGATCATAACTACTTCCCATTGTTGCCATGAACTCGATTCCACAGCATGATGTTGCAAAAGGTAAAGGCCAAAGCGAATTCGCACGCGCCATACCGACTGCTTTATCCAAACGGGTTAATTGATAACCTTCACCGTTAATAATTTCTTGATTTTCTATTTTTCCCATTCTAATGCACCTTTTTTGTAAACATAGAAGAAGCCAATCAAAAAGAAAGACACAAATAGTATAACAGCTAGCAGTCCTTCTAGTTTAAGTTCGTAAAAATTAACCGCATAAGGGTAAAAGAAGATTACTTCTACATCGAACAAAACGAATAGAATAGCCGTCATAAAATAGCGGATGGAGACCGGAAATCGGGCATTTCCTTCAGATTCAATTCCACATTCAAAATTATTCTCTTTGTTCTTCGATTTAATCCGCGGCGATAAAATGTGTGTTAAAAACAATGTAAACACAACAAAGCCCCCAGCAACAACAAACTGAATTAAGAGTGGGATATAATCGTAACTTGTAGATTGAGCAGTCATATTTCTCTTAAAATTTTAATTTTCAAGCATTTAACTCGCTCTTGATTTTGAGCGAATTGAACCTCTAAAATTTTCATGACAAATTTACTTTTTCGTTAGTTTTAAAAGCAATTATTTCGGTTTAATTTTAATTTATTTTTAATTGTTCTTAACATTAACATAACATTCGATTCTGTTATTGGTCAAAATTTCAATAAATCGATGCTGAAATTAATTATAAATCAAGAAATGAAGTCGATTTCTATAGTAAGTTTTAATGTGTGGTTTGGAATGGTTTTTCCCTTTGGGTGCATCGAAGTCGGTAATTTTATCTTTTAAAAGATTTCGAACGAGAAGGAGGATCAAATCTTCCGCTCCGCTTCGGCGGAAGGGGGATAGAGGGGGAGGATTTTACATAGTTTTTCAGTTAATCAACGCTAATTAATAAATTTTAAATTGTATTTCTCTTCTTTTTTGCTTGATCAAAAAAGAAACAAAAAAATCAAGGTTGTGAAAAGTAATCTCGAAAATTACGTTTCATTCCGGGAAATCACCCAAACTCGCAAACGCTGTTGACACCGTTTCGTGCCTAAACGCTGACAGCTGAGCTCAAACATGGGTTCTTAATTCCCTGCATTCAACTTATTTTCTACGATTCTCTTTTCAAGGCCAAAAAACATTCCTCACTTCGGTAATTTAAAATCATGTGATAAATTTTCGGAAGAGAGCGACTTGGAAAATCAGCCGGTATGCACTTCCGTAAGGGCAAACAAAAAAATAAATTGATTTCACATGTACCCCCACTCAATTGGCGAAGTGAGAAATTTTTCGCCGAACGGCTGCAATTGAGCTTGATTTTTTGGTTCTTTTTCATCAAGGAAAAAGAACAGAGAAGCTTTTTTTTTCGTTCCTTCGTAACAAACTAAACCAAATGTCACACGAAGATTTATTAGACTCCAATACTACAACAAGAGCAGATTTCAAAGAATTTGATTTCCCGCTTACTTTTCAATTCAAATTAGGAACAATATCAAACGACTTTTCGGCGAAAGATAGGGGGGGACGAACAATTGCCTGCGTGCGACAAAAAATGTTCAAACTGAAAGATGCAATTATGGTTTTTTCAGATGAAACAAAGACCAATCAACTCTATACGATAAAGGCCGATAGAATAATCGATTTCAATGCCAGTTATGAATTTACGGATGCCAATGAAACTGTTTTAGGAAGTATTGGGCGCAAAGGAATGCGTTCGCTGTGGAAAGCGCATTACGAAATTTTCGATGCCAATAAACTGCAAGAATACCATGTGCGTGAGCAAAATCCATGGGCAAAAGTAGCGGATGTGCTATTTAGTGAAATTCCAATTGTCGGCATTTTTACCGGATACATGTTCAATCCTAAATATGAAATTGTTGCAACGGATGGAGCGGTTGTCGCTCGTTTGTCGAAAGAAAAATCATTTTTCGGAAGAACTTTTAAATTGGAAAAATTAGCAGAATTTAAATCAGGCGATTCAGAACGATTATTGTTGGCGCTAATGATGATGATGCTGTTAGAAAGACGAAGAGGTTAATTTAAAATTTTAAATTGTCCAATTTTAAATTGTCCCTCATTTTCAATTTTAAATTTTTTTCAATTTTCAATTAAATTGTCATTCTCAATTTAACTATCACCGCCGAAATCAGCGTTAAAAAGGCAATTAAGAAGATGGCTGCATTTAAACCAAGGAAATCCGCAATTATTCCCGTTAAAATGGCTCCAATAGCGTAACCCAAGTCGCGCCATAAGCGGAAAACGCCTATGCTTTTCGCACGATCCAGTGGATGTGTGTTTTCTGCAATGGTTGCTAAGAAAGTTGGATATACCATAGCTGTTCCCCAGCCTAAAATAGCTGAAAGAGTTATGTATTCAAGCATTGTATTGGCATAATCGAGAATAAACAGCGCAATCGCCTGCAGGAACATTCCCCAAAAAAGCAATTTCCGTTTTGAAAAAAGATCGGCCATTTTTCCCGTGACTAACTGACCCAAGCCCCAAACAGCTGGATAAACGGCCGTTATGATACCAATTTCGCCAATTGAAAAATGCTTTCCTACCAATAAAATCGGAAAAATCCCCCAAATCATTCCATCGTTGAGATTGTTGATTAACCCAGCCTGCGTGACTGCCCCTAGGTTATTATGCCTCCACGTGGTATCCCAAAATATGCTTTTTAAGCGCGGAAGAGAACTTTGATAGCCCTCCATTTCGACATGCGAACGGGTGTCTTTGATCAAGAAAATACTTCCGAGTAATCCGAGAAAGACCAAGACAAAACCGATGAAAAAAGGGTAGGGGCGTGCACCGTAATTTGAAGCAATCCACCCTGTTAAAAAGGAGACTAGCGCCACTGAAATGTAGCCAGCGAATTCATTGAGTCCCATGGCAAAACCGCGTTGTTTGTCGCCCACAAGATCAATTTTCATGACAACGGTTGACGACCATGCTAAACCTTGATTGATTCCCAAAAGCACATTCGTCGCTATGATCCAATTCCAAGATGGCGCATACATCAAGATCGCTGGAATAGGAATAGCTACAATCCAACCTAGAACGAGTAGGTTTTTTCGACCAAATTTATTTGCAAGTGCACCCGTGTAATAGTTGGTAATGGCTTTCGCAATCCCAAAAACAACGATAAAAGAGAGAACAGCTGTTTTCGCAGCGATGGCAAATTCTTCTGTGGCAATTTGCGGTAGAATACTACGTTCCAAGCCAACCATCCCACCCACAAAGGCGTTGATGATCACCAATAAGGTAAATTGTTTCCAATTTTCCTTCAATCCCAGTTGTACGTTCGTTCCTTGCATTGCTTGGACACAAAGTTCAGTCAACGAAAAAGGAAATCCTTTAACAAATGATAAATAATGGTCTTAGCCTTTGGCGCGAATGCGACTTAAGCTCACTTGGGTGATGCCTAAATATGAGGAGACATATTTCAAGGGAACACGCTGAATGATTTCAGGTGATTCATGAAGTAAATTATGATAGCGCTCTTCAGCCGAATGAAACTGAATGCTTTCGATACGGTTGATGGTCTCGACGTGACTCGCTTCAAACACTTTCCGAAAAAGGCGTTCAATTTCATGGAATTCATCGAACAGGGCAAACAGTTTGGAGGCATCAATGGCAATTATTTCCGTTTCTTCGATTGCTTGAATGGCCTTTGAACTGGGTTTATTGGTGAACAGACTTTCTACCCGCACAACCAATTGATTCTCCCAAGCAAAACTCTCAGTAATATCTATTCCATCCTTGAGGTAAAAGATACGGGTAATTCCTTTTTTTATAAAATAGATGGTTTTACACGTTTTACCCATTGCTTGTATCTCCGCATTTTTTGAAATTAGTGTGGGTGTAGAAATCTTCAAAATCGCCAATTTAGCTTCTTGGGAAAGCGTTTGATACCGAGCAAGAAACGTGAAGAGTTGAACCATGGGATGTATTTTATTTGCTGCAGTAACAACTTATTTAACAAGAGATAGATTTAAGAATTCGTTAAAAGTATAAATTTAGTTTGCTATAAAAAATTTAGTCCATTCCCATCCTCATCAATCTACCACATATACACTTTTTATACCAATAGGTAATCCCATGGAAATAAATGCAGCCCAAGCTTTTGGATCTGGATTTATCTTTTTATAGGCTAGAATAGCATTTCGTAAACTACTGGAAGTCAAATATTCCTTTTCGATAAACAATTCATCCACATATAGTTGCATCATTTCTTGTGTCGCTTTGTCGCCAACATTCCATAAACTCATGATGACATTTGCTGCACCTGCTTTTAAAAAGCTACGACCTAAACCGATGATTCCAGCGTCTAATACACGACCTAATCCAGTTTGACAAGCACTTAAAATAACCAAGGCACTTTGCGAGATAGAATCATCTTGGATTTCTTTTGGAGATAAATAAGTGCAATCACCTTGTTTTTCTGAACTAAAAACAAGAAAACTTTTGTTAATTGGATCTTTAGAATCAGCAAATCCATGTGTAGCAAAATAGAGAAATTCAGAGTTTTTTAGTTCATTAGTAACAGCCGTTTTATTTGCTAATTCTCCAGTGAGAGCCGCAGTTTTAAACTTTTTAGCAGCATAGTTCGCCTCTATTTCCGCTCCAACTAACTGGTCAAATTGATCTTGACAAGCGCTGAATGATGGATTTCCAATTATTAAGGAATTACCGGGTTTAATTGGGTAGACATCATTTTCACCATATAGCTTTTCTCCTTCACTTTGTCTGATTTCACTAGAACTGATATTAAGTGAGTTTTGATGGTAGATTATTTTTTTATTTATTTCATCGAAAGAATGTGCAATTGTAATGAGTTTCGAATCCACTAAATAATCCTCGTTGTTTGGATTTGGTTTCATGGCATATAATGGTATTGAACCAATATTTAGGCAAGGGACAACCAATAAATGTTCGTAATTCTTCAAATAACGCAATAGTTGAATCGGCATAAGTAATTGGCCCAACTCGTGACTAATACTATCAAAATTGTTTGACGCAAGTGGGGTTAAATTTTCTGGATTACCACCTCGTTCAACACCCGTGCTCATGACACTTTTGAGCGAATACTCTAGCTCCGCTATTCTTTCAGCCTTTACATCATGAATCATTAAATAGATCATTTTACCAAAGACCCAAGTAAAGAGTGTGTCATTCTGATGGTGATAAAAAACTATTGCTGTTCTGTGATTTACACTGGTATTATAGTTAAAAGGAGTTTGTGTATAATTGATTAAAAGATCTTCAATAGCGTCCAATCCAATTTTTGAACTTTTATAATCGGACATTCCCCGCGTTTGCATCAACTCTTGAAAATTTGTTTGGAAATCTCCTAATTGTGCATTCAGTAAATCTTTTAATTCGCCTGATTCATAATAGTCAAACTGATAAATACCATTACCATCCTGAGCTGTGAATAGAGAGCTCTGCAAAATGAATAGTAAGGTGTAATAAACTTTTTTTAACATGACCAGCAATTATAATTGAAATATACGGAATAAAAATTATTTTTTGGTTTTATCTAATTTCTGCACTAAACCCAGTTCTTCAGGTCTACAGTTTCTAACCAAAATCTCTCTTCTTTCTTTTTTAGGCTTTTCGCGAAAAATAAAGGAATTTATTACTCTTGTTTCACTATCTGGAAAAAGAAAACGAACTTAAAAATGCACGAATTGAATTTAAAAAATTAGTTCCTTGCTCAAAAACTATAACTTTATCGAAAATATTCATGTGAATAAGGCTAAAAATAATTCATTTATCCTCTTCATCCTTTTTATAAGCAAAAGCCAATACTTCAAGCAATCATGGTTAAACAGGTAAAGATATCGGTATTAATGACCGTTTTTAACACCAATTACGAGTACACCAAAAGAGCCATTGATTCCGTCTTACGTCAGGATTTTCAAGATTTTGAACTGATAATTATTGACGATGGGAGTAAGGATGTTCATCGTGAGTTGTTAATGCAATACGTTGAAAAACATGAAGACAAAATAATCTATATCCGACATAGCAATCGGGGTCAATCAGCATCAATCAATCGCGGTGTTTTATATAGTAAAGGTGAATTCATAACCATTATTGATAGTGATGACGAATATAAACCGAATCATTTGAGCGCTTGTCTTCGAGAGGTGAATGCGGTAGATTTGGTTTGTTCGACAACTGAAACAATCGTTGATACCATTGATGATTACTATGTTCCTGATAAAAATGACCAAACAAAACTCATCCACCTCGATGATGCGATCTTATTTGGAACATTATTCGGACGTAGAAAAGTATTTACCAGCATTTCCTTCAAAAATGGATTTGCTGCTGATGCTGATTTTTACGAAAAAGCAAACCAGCAGTTTCGTGTTAAAAAAGTTGATCTAAGAACTTATATTTATCACAGAAACATCCCAAACAGTATTTGCGCAAACATTAAAAAAGAAAATGCAATCAATTCTTAATTTGTTTTTGCCCTAGTTTCTGTTGCTTATTTTTTAGCTTTTTAGCCAAGTTGGATGTTATCTTTTGAAAGAATAGAATTTATTTTGTCATTTAGAAATTTCGAATTTCGTTGATTTTAAATCAAAGTGATTGAACTTTTTTTAAAATTAAACTATGCGCACGCAATAAACAAAATCTCCCTGCGTTAAATTGAAAACATTAAGAGTTCCCGATATGAATTTGGGATGCCAACCGATCTGTCAAGGCGCGGTGGAAAAACGATGTGAGGCTGGGGCCTAAAAACAACATGTAATCCCATCCTTGTATTTTTTCTGATTGTTTTGAATAGTATTCACCTATAATAAATTTTCTATCGGAGTATCGAATGATTGTTCGCACTGGTTGAAACTAATATGCTTGAAATCGAGAATTTTACAAGCTAATCAGTTGAAAGCACAAAAGTTGTCTGTTACTTTTTAAAAAACAGAACTTATTGATAATACATTAAGAGTTCCTTTTGTCTTTTGGCAGTTGTTCAACGAGAAAAGGAAGCCAACCGATCCTAAGCAGGGCACGGTGGAAAAAATAGATGTGAGGTTAGAACCTAAAAACAAATGCAAACCTCCCGTTAATTCTCTTAGTGATTGAATGTTTAACCCATTAAATGTTTACATCATGAAAAAAACAAGTTTAATTATTGGAGCGCTGATCGTATCGGTTTCTTCAATTGCCCAACCTAAGGGATTGGATGATTATGGCAAAGAAATATTCACGAATAGAGTGAATATGTCAGAATGGACCAAACAAATCGGTGCTCAAACATGGTATTATATTGATGAAGCGAACTCCTTAGGAAGACTTCAAACGTTAAAGGAAGTCAAGAAAATTCTTATCGAATATGATAAGTGCCTTGAATTGCCTGATTATGACTATTCTATTGGATTAGATGAAGTACAATATCAGGACATAACCAAGATTGTTTCGTTGGTGAGTCATGAAGGTTTTGTTACCAATTATTTATATGTACTGGGAGAATATGGTTTAAATATCGTATTGAATTCGACAACTAGCGCAATCACAGTGTATAAGTTGGATAAGACAGCACAAAGGATACATCAAGAAAACTTGTCCGAAGAAAATTAACCCACCTAAAATTTATACTATGAAAACTATAATAAATAGCGTTTTAATCGCATTCGTGCCCTTTTTAGGCTTAACACAAATTAATGGAATTTCTGATTATGTCAAAGAAGTCCCAAGTTTGGAACAAGAATATTATAAAGGCTTAATAAAAATTGACACAACGGATCACAAGAATCTCGATGAGTATTTGTTCATTGGAGAACCTACAATTTCTGGTATACAAACCTTAATAAAAGAAGCGGAGCGAATTCTTGAATTGAACTACTTAACGTTCACAGAACCGCAAGAAGACCTATCTGAATTGAGTGAAAAAATTAATTATTCATTCGCCGATCAGATTTTTAATCAAATCGAAAATGTTGGGGAAGTGGTCGTTCTCATTTATTACATTCCAGATTATAGACTAAATAGCGAATTAATTTGGGTACTGCAATTCTATGCGGATCAGAACGAAACTTCAGTTTATATTTTTCAATTGTAGCATCATGGAAGAAGAGATAGATCCACCGTGGTTGACACACAATAAATATGGTGTTCCTGAACTGATATTCGAACAATGTGAAAACAAAACCTGCACCTGTGAAATAGGCAAGTGTGCTTATGATGATGCTTTCTTCCATGAGGTTTATTTCTATGAAGCATATAAAAGTAACATGCTGAAAGCATCGGCAAACGAAAAAAAAGCAAAAGAAAATTTACAAAACTTAGAAAACAACGAAGATGAAAAACAATCCATTAAACAACCAGAGCGATTTCTCAAAAATGAGCAGTCATCAATTAGTACAACGCTACAACCAAGAACTTGGAAATCCTGGTTGGACGACATCAAGAGCCAATTTCTTAAGTGATTTAAGAGTTGAATTTATGAAGAGGCAAATCGATGCTTCAGTAATTTCTCCCGATGGCAAAGGGCTAAATTTAAGCAAGGATTATGAGGCATTTATTTCAGGTAAAAAGGTGTTTCTGAAAAAGGATTTTCCGCAACCTGAAACGCATTTAAAACTCGAATTCAAGAGCGATAAAGCAGCTAAAATAATTGAATGTTATTTCAAAAGAACAGTAGCTCATTCAATTAACATCTTGCAATTGTTAGAAGAAACAGATCGAGCGTTGTTACTTTCGTTTGAGCACGAGCATTTACAAACTAACATCGACGGTACAGGAATCCATAATTTTTTGATGGCTGGTTTTGATGAAAACAATAAGTTGATTGGTGTGAGTTTTTTCAATCAAACAGGAACAGGAACTTTTGCCATTCAAACACAAGCAAAAAGTGTATTGCTATTTCACCAGGATCAATTTGACTTTTATGCAATGGAAATTGCACGATTTGAATTGGTTTTTTAGAGCAAAAATCTATCACAAGAAAGAAAACTTAAAGAAATCGAAGTATGAGTAACCAAGATATATTTCACCTGAGCGCTGAGAAACGTGCTCAGGGTTATGGAACCTTTCCATATGTTATCGTTCGTATCTATTCAGCTGTATACATGCAATTCCCAATTCACTTTTATTTGGATTCAATTCAAGATAAACCGGGATTACATGTGCGTGTAGATTCGCTAATGGATGAGGAAAAAAATTTCAATGACTTATTCAATCTGGTTAGGCAGTTTCATGAACAAATCAACACGATTGAAACTAAGACATTGCGAATGTGCTTGGTGCTTTCTCCCAATGTCGCATATTACTTTGAAGAAAATGCGTTCAATTTTTCAGATGAAATACCCGAAGGAGGAATCTTAATGGACTATACTTATAAGGAACTCGCCTCGAATTCGCCGCATTACGTCATCGATTAAACGTTAGAAATATGAGAAATTACATAAAAAAATAATTCTCATGATCTATTTCTGCTTACGGACTATTAAAAACAAACAACATGGCTAGCAAATGGCGAAATTACGGTCTATGGCACAATAGCGTCTATCCAAAGGTTCCATTTGAAGTAATGGAAGAAACCTTAAAAACTGTCTTTCACCGCAGAGGTGAAATCAAAGTGAAGTCAATTTCCTGCACCAGTGGAAGAATTTACGCCGTAAAATTTATGGAAGATGGCAAAGATGTTCATTTGGTGATTAAATGGAAGGCGGATGAATAAGAATTTCTAATAATTTCATAGATCATATCCAAAAGTTTATTACCAGCATTATCTTCAACGCTCTTATAAAATTCTTTGTCGCCTGCAATAAATTCGTTAACCGCTGCTTCAAATATGTCGATTTGGTCAACGAACCAGTTAGGCGTCGGAAGTGGAGAATTGAGATCCCAATTGTTTGGGTTTGTACCTAATTCACTGCAAACATTTTTTCCTCTACACATTGTTGTAAGTTTTTAGGTTCTCGTCAAACATTCGGTTATAACATGGTTTAAGCGGACCTCTAGCAGAAGTCTATTCAAACACGATGCGCTTTTCAATGCCTCCATCGCTGCAGTGGAGGTAACGTGCTTCATTAGAGATGAATGTGCATTTACAACTCCACTTCTGTGGTATCCCCACTCATCAATTTCTCCACCTTTTCCAAGTATAGTTGATTGTTTTTGATGAGGTCCTCTTCCTGGAGGAAGGTCTTTCGGGTAATGGGGAATTCTTTCATGAGCTCACCGCTGTAATAGAATTCAAAGCAGAGTCCACCGAAAGTGTAATCCTTTCCTGCAATATTGAAGGATGATCCTCCTGCTTCAGGATTCGCTTTTGGTTTGCTTTTCTGGAATCCGATGTTGAACAAGGTTGCCAATGCTTCTGGTCGGTATGAGATGTCGTAACCTGCTCGGTCCCATTGCGCATAGAACTGACGCAGCATAAATCCAGTGTATAAGTAACAATAAAAGTGATCTCCACCTTGAATCAGTCGTTGAATGGTCTTACGCTTATGTGCTGCTATAGAATCGACGATGCGACCAGGGAAGGAGTCGTTGTAATTCAAACATTTCGAGAAGTAGTCACCAGGGTAGTAGGGACTATTCGGATCCTGATTGTTGGCTTCAATCTTCAATGCGGTTGATTCCAAAATACTCGTTACGCCGTATCCGCGATTATTCGGTAACATCACACGACTGAATGGATAAACGTACTGCTTGAATTTCTCTCTTCCGGAGTTGAACATGCGCACTTGTTCACCAACGAGGCACATCACGATCAATCTAGACTCAACGCCTGTAATGCGTGAGGCAGAATCGATGGCTGCTTTGTCTTTCAAAACAGCTTTACAGAACTGATCCCACACTTCGTAATTCGACCATTCGTAAACGGATTTATCCTTACCTTTTAGTTTGTTGTTCAAGAGTTGCAGCTCTTTTTGATAGGATTTGTTGTCTTTTAACATCAACGAAGCGGCATCCAGCATGCGTAAACCAATGGTGACGTCATGTGTTTGTTCGAAGCTCGCATATATTTTTCGAGCATCCACTGGTTTATATTTCGCCAAAATCCCCAACTTTTGAAAAAATTGATCCTGTTGCCACACCAAGTTCGCACTGTCCATTGCTTGATCTTGCCCGTATTTATCGGCTAGTTCGTTAAAATAACGGTTGTTCACATCTGAAGTACCGCTTTGATTGGTCCACTTGAATTTTACCGCCAAGGCAGTAACTATCAGGAAGGCCCCAAAGATGGCAAG
>JAIOZF010000053.1 GCA_021740745.1 Crocinitomicaceae bacterium
ATCCAAAGCTTGCATTTGTATTGAATAATATCGGTACGACTAAAAAGAAAATGAAAGATTATGCAGGTGCAATGGCAGCATTTAATCGTGCAATTTCAGTTGATCCAAATTTCTATATGGCTTATAATAATCGTGGCGCAACTCAAATGGAGCAAAAAAGAATGGATGACGCCAAAAAAGATTTTGAAAAAGCCTTAGAACTGAATTCAAGTTACGCCCCTTCTGCTTCTAATTTAAGTGCTGTTTATTTCAAGCAAAAAGATTACAAAAAGGCGTTGGAAATGGCCGAAAAAGCATTAAAAAGCGATTCAAATTATGGAAATGCCTATGTAAACAGAGCGAATGCTAAAGAGATGTTACGTGACATGGAAGGTGCTTGTGATGATTGGCATAAGGCAAAGGAATTAGGTGTTGAACTAGGAAAGAATTACTATTCAAGTAATTGTAACTAATAAGATTTATCAAGATGAAAAAAATATTTTTTATAGCAAGCGCCTTCCTATTCGTTTCTATCATTTCATTCGGTCAAAATGTAGAATTTAAAGCGGCTAACTTTAAGGATGACAAAGAAGGATTAAAAAAGGCCACGGATGCAATTAAGAAAGGTGATGAGTTTTTCACCATTGCGAACGAAGCATTGTTTGTAGTTCAAAGTCCTGGATTTAATTATCAATTGGCATTGAAAGAATACCTTATTGCTCAGAAATTCAATCCGAATAATGCAGAAATTAATTTCAAAATTGGTGTTTGTCATGCAAATTCGACTGATCCATTTAAATGTATCGAATTTCTCAAAAAAGCACAAACATTAGATCCAGCGTGTGACCCATTCTTAAACTATTACATTGGATATGCCTTTCAATTAGAAGAGAAATTTGATGATGCTTTGAAATCGTACCAAGCATTTGAAGATGGCTACAAAAAAGCGGATAATTTTTCAAAATTCGTTGCACAGCACAAAGGTGAATGTAAATTAGCAAAGACGGCGGTAGGAAATCCAATTAGAGCTTGGGTTGATAATATTCCAGAACTAAACTCACCTAATGATGATATTGCTCCTTCTATTTCAACTGATGGTGCTGAAATCGTGCTAACATCTAATCGCTCTAATGGTCACACCGCGAATATTGTAGGTGGTTATGATAATGATATTTACTCGTCGACTTTGCGAGATGGAAAGTGGGCAAAACCTCAAGCTTTGAAAGGAACTGTTAATTCAACTGGTGATGATGTTTCTAATAATTTGAGTTATGATGGGACAAAAATGCTCTTGCACCGTGATGTAAATGGCCAAACTGACATTTTCGAAAGTAAATTAGTAGGCTTAACCTGGACTGATCCAACACCGCTGCACTTTCAAATCTCCTCAACTAAAGCAAACGAACGTTATGCTTCCTACAGTTCTGATGGTTGGAGTATTTTCTTTGCTAGAGACAATGACAGCAGAGAGAATGGTTATGATCTTATGTATAGCGCCATGCAAAGCAAAATTCAAAAAGATTACATGGCAGCTGCAATGCTGGGAACGTGTAATTCGAAATTTGATGATGGACCCGTTTATTTGCATTTAGATGGAGAAACTATGTATATTGCTTCACAAGGAACTGGATCTATTGGAGGTTATGACATTTTTGTCTCAGAAAAAGTTGCTGGACAATGGTCTAAACCGGTCAACTTGGGCTATCCTATCAATACTCCTTACGATGATTTCTTTTTTGCATCAACTGCCAATGGAAAATTTGCTTACATTTCTTCAAATCGTGCCGGCGGAAGTGGTGGCTATGATATTTACAAAGTAACCTTTTGGGGACCAGAAAAAGCTCCAATCACGGATATGGAAGATTATTTGTTGGCTTCACGCGCGCAACCAATGAAAGATGCTCAGGTTGAAGGAACCGTTGAGGTCAACAAAAAATCATTCACTGTATTTAAAGGAATAACGATTGACGCAATCACAAAAAAACCAGTTGAGGCAAGTATTGAAATTACAGACAATACAACAGGAAAAGTGATCGAAACATTTGTAACGAATAGTGCAACGGGTAAATTCATCATCACTTTAGCTTCTGGAAAGAATTATGGTATTGCTGTAAAAGCTGAAAAGTACTTGTTCCACTCTGAAAATTTTGACATCCCAATTGGTGCGGCAGACAATTTAGTAAACAAGGAAATCGAGTTGAAAAACATTGCAATTGGAAGTAAGATTGCTTTGCGCAATATTTTCTTTGACATTGGAAAAGCAACATTGAGAGCAGAATCGAACGCAGAATTAGAACGTTTGGTAAAATTGATGAAAGATGTTCCAAGCCTAAAAATTGAGATTTCAGGTCATACCGACAACACGGGTTCGGCAACATTGAATGAAACACTCTCTCAATCGCGAGCTGAAGCAGTTGTGAAACACTTGATATCAAAAGGAATTGCTGAGAATCGAATGAGTGCAAAAGGTTATGGTTCTTCTAAACCGGTAACTTCAAATAACACAGAAGACGGTCGGCAGCAAAACAGACGAACAGAATTTGAAATCAAAGGAAATTAACAGCTAATTATTTATAGATTAAGGCGGACATTGTCCGCCTTTTTAGTTTAATATTGAGTACATTTGAATAGAGATTCTTATGTATGAAAAAGTCAACAAATAATTTAAAGATTAGCTTTCTTGGTGGAGCAGGAACAGTAACAGGTTCGAAAACTTTAATTGAATCAAACGGCAAGCGTATTCTTGTGGATTGCGGACTATTTCAAGGATTGAAAGAGTTAAGAAACATGAATTGGGCACCTTTTCCAATTGAACCCGATACAATTGATGCCATAATTCTCACCCACGCGCATTTGGACCATTGTGGTTACTTACCTGTTCTCATAAAGAATGGTTATAAGGGAAAAATATATTGCACGGAACCTACAGAAGAATTAGCGCAAATCATCTTATTGGATAGTGCGAAAATTCAAGAAGAAGATGCCGAACGTGCAAATACTCATAATTATTCTAAACATCCAAAAGCGAAACCATTATATACTGTTCTGGATGTTCAGCATACAATGAAACATTTTTCAAGTCAATCATTTAATGAAACAATTGTAATTGATGAGGAAATTTCTTTTCAATTGTTAAATAATGGTCACATCTTGGGTTCTGCATTCGTAGATCTAAATATTGCTGATAAAAAATTCATTTTTTCAGGTGATATTGGTCGCACCGAACCTATGTTATTGTATCCAGCTAAAAAAATTAAAACAGCTGATTACATCATCCTTGAATCAACCTATGGAGATCGAATTCACCCTGAAACGGATGTTAAGGAAGAATTACTTAAAGTAGTTCAAGAAACATATGACAACCGGGGTATTTTGATGATTCCTTCCTTTGCTGTTGAACGAACACAGGAAATCATTTACCTTCTATACCAGTTAGCAGAAGAAGAAAAACTGCCCAAAATGCAAATCTATTTGGATTCTCCTATGGGTGTGAATGCAACGAATGTTTATAATAAATATCATGAATTGCAGAACATTTCAAACTACGAGATAAATCGCATGTATGAAGATGTTCGATTTGTGAATACATACGAAGAATCAAAAGCCTTGGTGATGGATAAATCACCCAAAATCATCATAGCGGGTAGTGGAATGATGGAAGGTGGACGCATCTTACATTACTTAAACAACCACATTGATAATGATCGTAACACTTTACTATTTGTTGGTTTTCAAGGCGAAGGAACACGGGGAAGAGCAATTACCGAGGGTACGAGAGAAATTAAATTTTTTGGCGAATACCGCAAGGTTAGATGTCAAATTCGAAACCTTACTTCTTTGTCTGCTCATGGTGATCAAAGTGAAATGATAGAATGGTTGAAACATTTCGAAAAAGCACCTAAAACCATCTTTTTAAATCACGGAGAATTGCATCAAAGCGACAGTCTTAGAGTAAAAATCGAAACAGAACTAAAATGGGAAGTTGAAATCCCGCATTTGAATTCTAGTTATATAATTGAAGAATAAAAAGTTGATGATGGATTTGAACAAACACACACTTTTTTTTACAGATTTAATCGGTAATCGCTGTCTGAGCAATGAAGTTGATTGCAAGGAATACGATCATGACGAAACAGAAGATCTTCATTTTCTGCCTCAATTTGTATTAAAACCTGAAACAGTCAATGAAATTTCACTGATAATGGCCTATTGTCACGAACATGCAATTCCCGTTACTCCAGCTGGAGCAAGAACAGGTCTAAGTGGAGGTGCTTTAGCCATAAAAGGTGGAGTTTTGTTATCTATGGAACGTTTCAATAAAATTCTTCAGATTGACGAAAAGAATCACCAAGTAATTACAGAGCCTGGGGTTATAACACAGGTTTTACAAGATGCAGTAAAAGAAAAGGGCTTGTTCTACCCTCCAGATCCTGCGAGTAAAGGAAGTTGTTTTATTGGCGGAAATATTTCTGAAAACTCTGGCGGACCAAAAGCAGTGAAATATGGCGTCACAAAAGATTATGTGCTGAATTTAGAGCTTGTATTACCTACAGGGGAAATTATATGGACAGGTGCGAATGTATTGAAGAATGCTACCGGTTACAATTTAACTCAACTCATTGTTGGATCTGAAGGAACATTGGCAGTGGTCACAAAAATTGTACTGAAACTAATTCCTCATCCTACCCACGATTTACTGATGCTAGTGCCGTTTTACGATGCTCAGAAAGCATGCGAGGCTGTTGCCGCGATATTTCAAGCTGGAATTACACCAAGTGGCTTAGAATTCATGGAACGAGATGCTTTAACTTGGACTCAAGCCTTTACTAATGATTTTTCACTTCATGTTGCCGACAATCATGCCGCACATCTCTTGATTGAAGTCGATGGTTTTGATCCTGACCAATTGATGTTGGATTGTGAAAAGATTATGGGAGTTTTAGAAAAATTCGAAACAGATGAAATTCTTTTTGCAGAAACAGCAGCCCAGAAACAAGGACTATGGTCGCTTAGAAGAAAAGTGGGAGAAGCGGTAAAATCGCAATCGATATATAAAGAAGAAGATACGGTTGTTCCTAGATTTGCGCTTCCAGATTTGCTATTCCACGTCAAACGAATTGGGAAAGAATTCGGTTTTCATTCTGTTTGTTATGGTCACGCAGGTGACGGCAATTTGCACATTAACATTATTAAAGGCGACATGGATGATGAAAAATGGAATAATGAATTGACCGCTGCCATGCGTGAATTGTTTGGTGAGGTAGTAAAATTGGGAGGAACAATATCAGGTGAACATGGAATTGGTTTGGTACAAAAACCGTATATGGACATTGCCTTTCCAGAAGTATCCTTAAACCTTATGCGCCAAATAAAAACAGTGTTTGATCCAAAAGGAATTTTGAATCCTGGAAAAATATTCTGAGAATAAAACTAGTTTTTCAGAAAATCCATGCTACCATTTTTCATTTGATGGTAGGCTTTAGCTAAATAGGCTAAAAGTATTCTCATTGAATCGAATGCTTCCTCAGTTGCTGAACTGATTTCTTGCTTTTTTAGTCGCATCAGCAATTTCATATACAAAGCGTGAAATGCAATTTCAATCTCGTTCTTGTCTTTTAGATTTGACTTTTCTTTGAACTCATTAATAAAAGACAACGCTGAACTAAACAACCCTTTGTATTTGTGGTCATCAGCCAAATTAATCAAGGTGTTGTGTAGATATGATAATTCAATTAAAATATCCTTAAGTTCATTCAAATGTCCCGTTTTTTCAATACGCTGTGCCTTCATTTGCGAAATGATATCAGCATACCATTTGTGATATTGTAAGGTGAAGGATGGATTTGTAATTTGAGGTCCAACAAATTCTTGCATTAGACGATCTAAATCCAAATTATAGGCACGCACAACGTCCTCAACTTGGTACATGTACAATATGTACTCTGCTATATTTTCTTGTTGTTTTTGATTGGCAATTAACATCTTATTTCAAATCTTTTTCAATATCAGCTTGATTTTGATTCAAATAAGCAACAAATTCTTTTGTAACATTCATAGACGGATTAATGTAGTTAATTTGTCCACCATTACCATGCATAAAGAACACATCAATTTTGTTTTCTTTACTGAATTTCTCGCCTAAAGCAATAATTTTCTTTGAAATTTCATCCAACTTTTTCATTGTTTCTTCTTCCAATTTACTGCCTTGTTCTTGTTGGTAGCGCATTAAATCTTGCTCCATTTGTTGCATTTTCTGCTGAATTTGCATCATTTCATTTTGAGAAAGCAATCCGCTTTGTGCCTTTTGCTCATTTCGAACAACAAAACCTTCAAAATCTTTTCTTCTACGCTCTACTTCTTTTTGAAAAGTCAATTGCTTTTTTGTTACCAATGAATCTTGTTCCTTGTAATAAACAAAATACTTTTTCAAGCTATCGCTGTCATAGTAAGCAATTTTTAATTCACCCATTGAACGTGCTTCCACCTTCGGAGTTGTATTTTCTTTCGCTTTTTCACTTTTACCACAAGAAGTCAAAAGTCCTACTGCAACAGTAGTAATCATCAAAGAATTAACTATTTTCATGTAAACGATTTTTAAGATTAAACGCATTTTCCCAATCACTTCTCATTTCAACAAAACGTTTCAGCGAATTGCTAAGTAATTCGGGAGTAATCATGCGCTCCACTTCTTCCAAACTATCAACATCAAGTTCACCAATTTTAAAGGTTTGCTCAAACTGTCCCAATTCAATCTTAACAATGTACTTTTGATTGTAATTGAATAGTTGAATCTTGTATCTTTCGTGCGGAATTTCTTTTAGTAAACGCATATTGAAAACAAAAATAATACATTTCGCCAATTAAACGTTAAAACAAAAAAAGCACCTCAAATGAAGTGCTTTCTATTTTTAAATTGCAATTGCAATATCTGGATCGACATATTCTTTAAAAACAAAAGGAACTTTCACCATGTATGCATAATCTTGGCCAACTTCGTACATATCTTCATCTGATTCTCTGTACAACCACTCAACATGAACATCTTTCTTACTGTCAACCAGTTCATTTAGTTTGTAAAGTAAAAATAGAATTCGTTTTGAAGAAGAAATATTGAAATATTCTAAATCAATGACAACCTTAGTTTTATCCCTAGGATTTAACATATAGGATTCAAACCAATTCAGAATTGGCAACCAAAACTCATCAGGTTGATCTGGAATCGATCTTCCTTTGATCTCCATATATCCAGTAGCATCATCAAAGTGAATTGACGGTGTCTGAGGAGTGCAATCTATGATTAAAGGACCCATAATTTGTTTTTTTACACTGCAATTTGCATTTTATTTTTGTTAGTCTAGTCATCTTTTCTACCAACTACATTTTTCAATAGATGAAACATGATTTTCAGTATACAAACGATCGATATATCGTTTAAAAGCGACCTCCCATTGATTAAACTGTATGTTTCACTGTATATTTAGCTAATTCAGCGATGGGTTCCTTTACGAATTTATAAGTATTAATGTTACATTCTCCGAGTATTTTTATCACTTGTTCTTGCCTACCCCATGCATAACTGCCACAAAATGAAATCCCTTTCTCTTTGATTTCTTCAATAAATGGATCTAAAAATATGCGGATATTCTCTTCATGTACAGAATGGATGGCTGCATGGTCAATATTTGCAACTGTTGCAGCTAAAGAAGATATGAATGTTTTACCATCAGGTTGATACACCTTATTTATTACTTCAGATCTATTACCGATTCGCAATCTCAATTCCTCCGATAAATGTGCATCGAACTGATTGTTAAGGTATTTTTGAATCAACAACTTTCCGAAATAAAAACCGCTCCCTTCATCTCCTAACAAATAACCCAAACCGCCTCGCAATTGGATTATTTCTTTATTATTCATTTCAGCAAAGACAGATCCAGTTCCCATTATTGCCACAAAACCATGATCACTTCCAAATGTAGCAACACCAGCTGCATGGACATCGGAATGAATTTCAACAGACGAAAAACCCCAAGAAATGAATGCGTCTTTCATTTTCTTTGCAACGAGAGGATTCATACATCCTGCACCATAAAAAATAAGTTTAGCTGCCGTTAAATCAGGATTAGTTAACCAATACTGAGATTGTTCCTTTAGAAAATCTTTATTCCATTGAACTGGATGATACGAAATACCTGAAAAAAACTGTTTTTGTCCACCTTCACTAATTAAACACCAATCGGTTCGTGTTCCGCCACTATCAGCCAACAATATCTTTTGCATGCTCCTCAGATTTATTTTTTTATTTAGAATGAGTCTAAAATACCTCTTTTATGGTATTGCTAGATTTTACCAAGCTTGCCATCTTTGTCAAAATAAAATACACATGAAAACAAATATAACATTCCTTTTTCTACTCATTGCATTTGGAAGTTTTACTCAAAACAAATCTGTTTTGAGAGGTGTAATTTATAGCGCTTCAGATAGTACGACTGTTATACCAGGAGTCATTGTTGAGATTGATTCAGATTTCCGCACTCAAACAAACAGTAAAGGTGAATTTAGTTTTACAGCACTTCCAGAAGGAAATCGAAAATTAACTATTAGTCATTCGAATTATATTACTCAAGTATCTAAAATTGTATTGGCAGAGAAAGGTGCTGTGAATCTAACGTTCTATTTAATCGAGCCAGTTATGGATTTGCCAGAAGCGATTGTTCAGCAGTCTACGATTATCGGAAGCGAAAAAGGAATCAAAGAATTACCTGGTTCGGCGTATTATCTTTCTCCAAAGGAATTACAAAAATTCAATTATACTGACATCAATAGAACCTTACGTTCCATACCAGGTGTCAATATACAAGAGGAAGATGGTTTTGGCTTACGTCCAAACATAGGTTTGCGTGGCTCTGGCGTAGAACGTTCTTCAAAAATCACCATCATGGAAGATGGAATTTTGATGGCACCAGCACCCTACTCTGCTCCTGCTGCTTATTATTTCCCAACAATTGGTCGTATGCAATCAATTGAAATTTTGAAAGGAAGTAGTCAAATAAAATATGGTCCATACACGACAGGAGGGGCTATTAACATGCTTTCAACGCAACTTCCAGAACAATTGGCAGCTCGTGTAAGTTTAAGTGCTGGAAGTTTCGGAAATCGCATTTTACATGCATTTGCTGGAAATAGCCATGAGCAAGTTGCGTATTCAGTTGAAACTTTTCAGCATAGCGCTGATGGTTTCAAAGTCTTAGATAATGGAGGGTCAACTGGATTTGATAAAGCTGATTACTTGTTTAAATTGCGTTTGAACTCAAAGAAAACGGCGAAAATTTATCAAGCCCTGACCTTTAAAGTCGGTGAAACAATTGAAAATTCAAATGAAACTTATTTGGGACTCGCAAAAGCGGATTTTGACCTAAATCCAAACAGACGCTATGCCGCATCTCAAATGGACAATATGACAACAAAACAGCGTCAGTTATCTGCTAATTATTTTATTCAACCCTTGAAATTCATGTCAATTAGTTCTACTGTTTATCGCAATGATTTCAAGCGGAATTGGTATAAACTAGATGCAGTGAAGGATAGCACAGGTGTTAAGAAGTCGATTTCGGCTATCCTTGAAGATCCTTTAGCATTCAATGATTCATATGCGATTATTGGAGGACAGTCAAGTGTTTTAAATGATGCATTATATGTTAAAGGGAACAATCGTGAATATTATTCGCAAGGGGTTCAAACGATAATCGGTTTTGAGTTTAAAACAGGATATTTGAAGCACAAAATTGATCTAGGATTTAGATATCACCAAGATGAACAAGACCGTTATCAATATGAAGATCAGTATAAAATGGTTGACAGTGTAATGCTTTTAACCAAAGCAGGTGATCCAGGAAGAGAAAGCAACCGAGTTAATTTTGCAATTGCGGCGGCTAGCTACATTCAATACAAATTGATTTATAAGCGCTGGACTGCAACTACGGGTGTTCGTCACGAATACATCACACTTACTGAAAAAGATTACGGCAAAAATGATCCAAACCGATTGGGAACTGCCCTAGTTGAAAATCAAAATCAGATTTCTGCTTTAATTCCAGGTATCGCTTTGGACTTTAAAGTCAATCTTCACTTAGCTGCATTTCTTGGATTACACAAAGGTTTTGCTCCAGCTGGAGTGAAAGAAGGATCTCTGCCGGAAGAATCAATCAATTATGAAGCTGGAATTAAATACTACAGACCAGGTTTTTCAGGACAATTGGTCGGTTTCATGAATCAATATGAAAACTTACTGGGTGCAGATTTAGCTGCAGGTGGTGGTGCTGGAACAGGTGACTTTTACAATGGTGGTAAAGCATTGACACAAGGAATCGAATTTCAGGCTATTTATGATTTGATGCATTCTTTCAAAAGCAAATTCAACTTACCACTGACAATTGGCTATACCTTGACAGATGCACAATTCCAATCGTCATTTGCAAGCACGAATGAAGACTGGGGGAACGTTACTTCTGGTGATCACTTACCATACTTAGCAATGCACCAATTTTCTTCCAATCTTTCCTTGGAACATGCTCGTTTTAGTTTGAATATTGGTTTGAAATACACAAGTGAAATGCGCGCCTCTGCTGGACAAGGTGAAATTTTGGAAGATCAATTAATTCCAAGTTATCTTGTATTGGATGCTAGTGCAAAATTTACGATTAATAAAAACATTTCCTTTTTTGCAAGTGCAACAAACATTGGCAATACTGTTTATGTTGTCGCTATTCGTCCTGCAGGCTTTAGACCGGGAATGCCGAGAGCATTTCAACTCGGAATGAAAGTAAATTTATAATTTGAAGGCCTTCGGGCCTTTTTTTATTTTATGTTTGTTCCAATATGAGCATTTCAGAGAAATATCGAATTGTTGAAGAATTGGGCGGACAAGCCAAACGTAAATTCGGAAAAGTATATTTGATTCAATCAAATGAAACAGGTGAAAATTTCATTCTAAAGACAATTCAGAAAGAAACTCAAAATGAACAAATTCAACTGCGATTAAGAAATGAATCGAGTTTCACTTTTGAAGCTGATTTTTTACCAAAAGTGGCCGATTTCTTTGAGACCGACAATGAATTATTGTTGGTTTTGAAATACAAAGAAGGAGTAACTTTAGATAAATTTTGGAAGCAAATCAACAAGAAAAACAGAGTCGAAACCTTGAAGAAAATCACTCTCGCGCTTATTCCCGTTTTTGAAGAACTGAGGCAAAAAAATATTGTTCATTGCGATATAAAACCTTCTAACATTTTGATTCATGAGAAAAACGAGCAACTTTCAATCCATTTAATCGACTTTGGATTAGCAATAAGAACAACTGACTCAGTTCCAAACAAAATATTGTTTCCGTTAGGATATGCCGCTCCAGAATTGATTTTAAATCGAAGAAATTGCATTAACCACACAAGTGATCTTTTCTCGTTAGGCATAGTAATTTGGCGTCTGTTTGAAGATAAATTACCCTTCTTCCATCCCAATCCAAGTGTTTACACCAACTTACAAATTACCTATCCACTTCCTGACGGAAATGAAACAAGCAAGGATTTAAACCGAATTCTAAAGAAAATGTGTTACAAACATCAATTTGCACAAGCGCCAAATTTGATGAATCAAGAAGATGTCGATCAATTATTATTGAATGCGTCCATTAAACGTTATCAAACGTTACCAGAAGTTTTAAACGATTTGATCCATGTGAATGATCGTAAATCGTGGATTAATAGAATTCTCTCCTGAAACCTAATCCAAAATTAAAAATCAACGGTCGATATAGATTAGTAGATTGTGCAGTCGAATTGCTTGGTTGTGACAATAACAAATACGTAAAATTCACATCGCAATAAACGGTTCCAATTCCAGCAAAGGTGTGTTTTACACCTCCTGTTAGTCCAACACCAATATTAAAAATCATCCCTTTCGGAATTTCTGTTGATGGCAAAGCATATTTCACTTGGTCATAATCTCCATATTTTCTTTTAACACTGTTAAGCAGTAATGAAAAATTAGAACCTCCATACAAACCAAATCCTGAGTCATAACCATCTCCAAGGTAATAGCGCGTGCCACCTTCCAAAATAGTGTAATTCATTTTACTCGTGTAATAAACCGATTGCAGGTATGGATTGGTTAAAGGATCAATAGCTTCTGCATATACCAATCCTGCTGTAGCATCTTCATTACCGATATAAGATGATAATCTTCCATAAAAAGTAATAGCATCATCTCTTGGGATCTCACCACCAATATGAAAGCCAAAATAAGGTTTAGGAGCACCAAAAGCGATGATTGTATTTAGTCCACCAGACAATCCAAATTGTGCTGAAAGCATTGAAAGTTGCATTATCGCAACAAGTGTTAGCAAAATATTTCTCATTTTTCCAACCATTTAGGTTTATAAGTACTTATTTTTAATCCAATTACGCAATTTTCAACATGTGCACCTTTCAGATAACCAGTGCTCATCAAAAATTCGTTTACAATTTCTCCTCCCACAAATTTAAACCTTTTTCGAAAAAGTTTTATCCAATCTGATTTTTCTAAAGAATAATGGTCATCCAACCATTTTTTAAAAGTACCAAATTCTTTTTTTATTTCTATAATTTCTTTCGCATTATGTATAACAGCATTAATCTTCAATTTGTTCCGAATAATACCAGCATTCATCAATAATTCCTCAATCTTTTCATCCGTGTATTCCGCAATTTTGGAAATATCAAAATCATCAAATGCCATTCGAAAGTTATCTTGTTTTTTCAGCATAAGTCCCCAAGACAATCCGGCTTGATTAATTTCTAAAATCAGCCTTCCAAACAATTCATTATCGTTTTCTATTGGAAAACCATATGCTGTATCATGGTAAATTTTATGTAAATCGTCCTCCTCTAATTGCTCACAAAATGCACAGTAACTCACAATTCTTTCTTTTTAAGATGGCTCTAAAATAGCACACTTTCGTTTCTATAGAAATAATTAACCATATTTTTTATCATCGAACACACTATTCATTTATATTTGCTATGTAAACTATGCAAAAACAGTTTTATTTTTCATTTGTTCTGGCCATTTTATCATTCATAACGGTAAAAAGTATTCAGAAAGTTGGTGTGGAACGCTACCATATCATTCAATCTCCTGTTTTCCAAAAAGAGAATGGCTGGTTCAACTTATCTGAACCTGAACAAATGGCTTCTTTACCTTTTGAATTGCGCGAAATTTCAGGATTAACGGATTTTTCAAGATCTGAAGTTGCTTGTGTGCAGGATGAAGACGGAATTATTTATTTCTATAATCTTCTGGACAACACAATCAATAATAGAATTCAATTTAGCGGTGCTGGGGATTATGAAGGTTTGACTTTTGTGGATAGCACTTTCTATATCCTAAGAAGCGACGCTACTTTGTTTAGCATAAAATTTCCAGCCGATTTGGCAATTGTGGATTCAGTGAAACTTATGTTGCCTGCATGGGATAATGAAGGACTCTGTTATGACAAAAAAGATGAACGCTTATTGATTGCATCAAAATCGAGATTGGCTAAAGGTCCTGCATTTAAAGATATTCGTGGAATTTACGAAATGAGTTTAGAAACTGGTGAACTCAACAATTCTCCGTTATTTGAAATTCGTGTTTCTGAATTGATTGCTTTTGCCTTGGAGAACAATTTGCCGCTTCCTCAAAAAGAAACGCACAACTTGAATGATACGGTAAGTTATTATTTGAAATTTATGCCTTCCTCTATTTCTGTTCATCCAAAGACAGATGAAATATATGTGATTTCTGCTGTAGATCATTCAATGGCTATTTTTGACAAAACTGGAAAAATTGTCAATTTTGTTTGTCTTGATCCTTTATTATTCAATAAACCAGAAGGAATCACTTTCCTTGATAATGGTGATATGATAATTACAAATGAAGGTCAAATGGGATCTCCAACATTGTTGCGCTTCAATTGGAAAATTGGTGGAAAGAGTTGATTGATATCTCAACTAGAGAATTGATCACCATTTTTTTAAACTGAAAACACTTATGCAGTAGTGAATTATTTAACCTGACTGTTAAACCTAGGATTTTGGTTATTCAATGCGACAATCAATACTATTTCTATCAACTGCAATGGAAATCAAACTTGAGTCTTGACAGCTGCTCCAAATGGTGGTTATATTCTTACAAAAGGTTAGTTAACCATGCAGATAAAGAAAAAATAAGAAATCTTTTATGAAAGTTGAAATTTGGTCGGACATCATGTGTCCCTTCTGTTATATTGGAAAACGTCACTTCGAACATGCGCTAAAAGAACTTGATTTTGCAGATGAATTGGAAATTGAATGGAAAAGTTTCCAGCTTGATCCAACAATTCCAAAAATGGAAAATCATGTAAATGCTTATCAATACTTGGCTGACGCAAAAGGAATTTCTTTCGAAGAATCCAAAGCAATGCACGATAACGTTGTTACTTCTGCAAAACGTGTTGGGTTAACATACAACTTCGACAAAGCAATTGTAGCGAATTCTTTTGATGCCCATCGCTTGATTCAACTTGCGAAAACTATTGGTAAAGGAGACGACGCAGAAGAAGCTTTATTTCATGCCTATTTTACAGAAGGAATTGACATGGCTGATCTTGATTCTCTAAAATCAATTGGTTTGAGAATTGGATTAACGGAAGGTGAACTTAATCGGGTACTTTATTCCGATGAATATTCTTATAATGTCAGTCAAGATATTCAAGAAGCACAAAATCTTGGTTTACGTGGGGTGCCATTCTTTGTAATCGACCGTAAATTTGGGATTTCAGGCGCTCAACCAGTGGAAACTTTTATAGAGACGCTGAAAAAAGCACATACTGAACAGTAAAAAATGAGACTAATATTATTTTTAAGTTTTTCATTATCCTTGAGTGCATTCAGTCAACGATCTAATTATACAATTGGGATAACTCAAAACGGAAAATATTTCCCAATAAATTACGATGATTCTATCATTAAATTGAAGCAGGAACCATTCACATTTAATCTTGATTTTAATAACGTCGAAGGAATTTATTTAAATGCCTCTTTTAAAAATGGTTTTTATTCGACCCCAAAAGATTCTGCTCTATTCGAAGCACAGTATATACCTTTCAAATGTATGTCTGAGGATGAATTCAACGTTGATAAGGATATAATTATAGCAGAAGATGGATTTTGTTATTGGTTTTATCAAGAAGACAAAGACTGGTACAGAATGGATAAAACTATTAGCATTGATAAGAACCTTGTTAAATCAACTGTTACAGTAGAACGAATCTTCGACAGGGATGCGGGTGTGAATTTAGAATTATCAGAAATAGATAAGCCAATTTATTTCCTTTTCTTTTTAGGCAAAACCACATCCGATTCAGAACTTACGAAAGAGTTTCAACGAAAAAGAATAATTATTCAATTTGACTAGTGGATTTTGCAACTAATGTTACATTCAACTCATAAGAGAATGCATAGATTTACTGTGTTAAACAAAAAAACAAGGATATGAAAAAGAATATGGGAAATGCTGATCGTGTAATCAGAATAATAATTGCAGCCGTAATTGCAGGTTTGTTTTTTGCAAATATAATTCCGGGAGTACTTGGAATTGTATTAATGGTTTTAGCTGGAGTTTTCTTATTGACAGGCCTTATTAGTTTTTGCCCACTTTATGCTCCTTTTGGAATTAACACTTGTAAAAAGAATTAATTACCATTATCCAACAAAAAAAGGGACTTCAATTGAAGTCCCTTTTTTTGTTTATTTTACATCAGTTTTACTTACAAAAGCATATTCACTGGATTCTCCATATAGGATTTAAATGTTTGAAGGAAAGCAGATCCACTTGCACCATCAACCACACGGTGATCACATGATAAAGTAACCTTCATTACATTACCTGGAACAACTGCCCCATTCTTAACAACAGGAACTTCCTTGATTCCACCAACTGCAAGAATACAGCTGTCAGGAGGATTTACAATTGCTGTAAACGCTTCAATCCCAAACATCCCAAGATTTGAAATCGTAAATGTATTTCCTTCCCAGTCACTTGGTTGTAATTTTTTATCTTTCGCTTTTTGAGCGAATTCACGCACTTCGGCACCAATTTGAACCAATCCTTTCGTATCTGTAAATCTAACAACTGGAACCAACAACCCGTCCTCAACTGCAACCGCTACCCCAACGTGTATGTGATGATTTCTGCGAATATAATCTCCAAACCAAGAACTATTAATTGATGGATGCTTTCTTAAAGCCAATGCTACAGCTTTAACCACCATATCATTGAAGGAAACTTTTACGCCAGCCTGAGAATTCATAGATTTTCGAGCAGCAATTGCGTTATCCATATCAATATCTAATGTCAGGTAAAAATGTGGCGCAGTAAACTTACTTTCAGCCAATCTACGTGCGATTGTTTTACGCATTTGAGAAACATTCTCATCTGTGTACGATTCTTGTCCTGCTGGCGCAGCAGTATATGATTGAGCAGCTGGAGTATATGGAACATAGTGATCAACATCACGCTTTACAATACGTCCACCTTCACCTGTCCCCGCAACAGCCGAAATATTAATTCCTTTATCTTCAGCCAATTTTTTAGCCAAAGGAGATGCAATCACACGACCATTCGAAGAATTTGATTGAACTGCAATAACTTCTTGTTTAGAAGCCTCGGCTGCAGGTGCAACTGGAGCAACTTTTTCAACAACTGGTTCAGGAGATGGAGTTTCTTTTTTAACTTCCGCCTTAACCGGAGCAGCACTTCCTGATGATGCTAAGATTGCAGCAACATCTTCTCCCTCTTTCCCAATAATGGCCAAAACTGAATTGACTGGAGCCGCTTTTCCTTTTTCAACACCAATGTGCAACAATACACCATCGTAAAAAGATTCAAACTCCATTGTTGCTTTATCTGTTTCGATTTCAGCTAACAACTCGCCTGCCGCTACCTTGTCACCCACTTTTTTGTTCCACTCAGCGACAACTCCTTCCGTCATTGTATCACTTAGTTTGGGCATATAAATTACTTCAGCCATCTTTTTTTTTTAATTAATTAGATTGTAAAAACAGTTTATTGATTCGCTGTTTTCTAACCGATCTATTTCGTTGATTAATATTCTTTGATGTAAGGATAATCTGTTTGAGTATAAACATCCTCATACAATTCATGTGCTTCTGGATAAGGTGAATTCTCAGCAAATTCAACTGATTCATCCACTTCCTTTTTCACCCAGTCACTAATTTCTTCCAGTTGCTTTTCATTCAACCACTTGTTGTCTTTGATAACTTTAAGGCAGTGTTCAATTGGATCTTGTTCCATCCATTCAGCAACTTCTTCTTTCGAACGATATTTCTGTGGATCAGACATTGAATGTCCTTTGTAACGATAGGTGCGAATATCTAATAATGTTGGACCATCACCGCGACGTGCACGATCGCAAGCCTCTTCAATTGCTTCATGAACTGACTCAGGACGCATTCCATCAACTGCCTTTGAAGGCATTTCATATGACAAACCAATTTTAGTCAAATCAGTTACGTTCGTTGTACGTTCAACTGAAGTTCCCATCGCATAATTGTTGTTCTCAATAATAAAGACAACTGGAAGTTTCCAATTCATTGCCATATTGAAAGTTTCATGCAAAGCTCCTTGACGAACAGCACCGTCTCCCATTGAAACAAAAGCAACATTATCTGTTCCATTATATTTCTCAGCGAAACCAACTCCTGCTCCCATTGCGATTTGCGCTCCTACAATTCCATGTCCTCCCAAAAAGTTTTTCTCTTTGTCAAAAAAGTGCATTGATCCACCTTTTCCCTTAGAACAACCTGTAGAACGACCATATAATTCAGCCATAAGTTTGCGTGGGTCTGAACCCAATGCAATCGGATGCGCGTGATCACGGTATGCCGTCATGTGTTTATCACCAGGGCGACAAGCACTAGCTGTTCCAACCACGATTGCTTCTTGACCAATATAAAGGTGGCAGAATCCACCAAACTTTTGTTGGATATATAACATTCCAGTTTTGTCCTCAAACTTGCGAATGAGCAACATATCTTTATACCACTTGATGTAAGTTTCTTTAGAGAATTTCGGTTTTGAAACTGAACTCTCTTTACGAGTTGACTTTGAAGGTAAGCCTGCCGTTTTTAACGCCATGTTTTTTCCTGTTTATTTATCGACTGACAAATATATGAATTAATCAGAAATTCAATCTGAATTCATCTATTAATCACCATGTGTTTAATAACATTGTTACGTTGAAAAATCAAGGTTGTGCCTTTAATTTTTCATACAACTGTTTTGTGTGAGGTTGATTCGGGTCGCGTTTAAGAATTCCTTCGTAAATCAATAATGCTTCATTTTTTCTTCCTAAAATTTCCAACAACATTCCCTTGTTTGATTCAGAACTTAAATCATCGGGACGCATGTGCGTGTATAACACCATGTATTTCAGACTCGTTTCAAATTCAGAGGTGCCAAAATAGCGTTTTGCAATTTCTGAAATTAAATCAGCCTTTTCTGGAAAATTAATCGAGTTTTCTTGAGCATATTTCAATAAATCATCTTCCATTTTTAATTGAGTCAACAAATAAATCTGACGATGAAAATCTTCTGCATCCTGCTCTTCCTTCGCTTGGACAGTTTTTAGCATTTCAAGATAGAATCCATTTTTCTTCAGTGAATCATTTTCTAAAAGAGAAAACTGCTCCAAAACATAATATTTATTGATATACAAGGAATTCTTTTTCAAATCAAAAGAATCAATCGCCACATTAAGAACCGTGAGACCTTCCTCGTAAAATTTTCTTTTTTGAACTGGATTTGAAGTCAGCTTACCTTGCTCAATCAAAATGTATCCAAGGTTTTCATAAATGTTCGCGTATTTTGGATAAATCGTGTGGGCATTGTTTAATGATTGCTTTGCTTTTTCATACCATTGGGTTCTGACAAGCGAGTCAGTTGACAAATTACCTTGCATTAAATATTCTGTACCAAGATTGAAATGTGTTTTCACGCTGTTTGGTGTTGCTCGAACACCAGACTCATAAATACTAATATTTGACTTCCAATCTTGATTACGCGTTATTGTTCGAACTCCGAAAAAACAAGACACAACTATAAGCACTATAAGCGCACCATGTCGATGAAAGCGTTTAATTACATTATCTATAACAGGAACTAACAATATCAATACTCCAAGAACAGGAATAAATAAAAAGCGTTCTCCTAAAACACAAAAAATAAAAAATACAAAATTGGAGGTTGCAATAAAAGTACTGACAAATACCAGCGCTCCAAAACCAAAAATGGACCTTTTTAAAATACCATAAATTAACAATCCAATCAAAGTACCTAGTAAAACCAACCCAATTAATGCTTGAACATTACTAAAATCAACTATAGGAAAAACATTGATAGAGTAATCCCAACTTAATTTTATTGGTAAAATACTCAATTCAATGTACTTAAGAAAAACAACAAGATTTGTAGCGAATCCTTCCATGGCAGATTTTGCCAACACAAGATTATTCGCAACTGGATCGATTTCATCTCCAATTAAAACATCCGTTAAAATGGTTGATCTAAGATAAATATAGATGAAAGCAGGTAAAATTAGTGGTAAGGATTTTAAAACTGTTTCTTTAAATGTGGACTTTTGAAAAAACCATAAAATTGCTGGAAACAAAAGAATTGCAGGCGCTGCAGTCTCTTTTGACAATAATGCTAAAAAATACAGCATCAAACTGATCAAAAGACTCTTTATTTTTTTATTTCGAAGATACTTAATGAACAGATTAAGAGAAAGAAATAAAAACAGTGCACAAAGAAGTTCATCTCTACTCTTAACATTAGCAACAACCTCGGAATGAATGGGATGAAGCATAAATAATGTGGTTATTCCAACTACCCAACCGATTTTTTTTTCTCCAAATAATTGAAGGAGAAGCTTAAACAAAATTAAAACGGTTAATGCATATAAAATTATCTGAATCAAATGAGAAAAAACGGGGTTCGCATCAAATAAAGATCTCTCAATTGCAAAGGTGGTAAGCGTCAAGGGACGATATGCCATATCTGCTCTTCCATCATAACCATGCAAATAACTATGCGAAAAAATTTCAGGTATTGCCGAGATTCCTTTTTTT
>JAIOZF010000054.1 GCA_021740745.1 Crocinitomicaceae bacterium
GGCAGTTCGAATGTGCGTAATAATTATGATGAAACAACCTCAACTTTTTCACCCGTTTTAAGTGCAAATAATAGATATGCCATCTACCGCACAAGTGCAGGAGTCGGTGATCTTACAATTGTATCTTCAAGTGGCGATGCAATAAATACAACGTGGAGTTATGACAATGGAGTAATTAATACTATAACAAGCCCTGTTTTTATTCTTTCTAGTGTCATTGAAAACTATTTGGCTTCAGGTCCACTAACAATAAATGCTGGTAATACGACGGTTAATGCGGCCATTACAAGTACTTCAACAAATGCATTTCTATTAAATGCGAACAGTACATTAAGCAATACGACCCCAACTACAAATGTAAATGCAGCCATTACTAACGCCGGCTCAATTACAATCAATACGGGAACATTTAATGTTGCACAGAACATTTCAACTACATCAACTGCTGCAATTTCAATATCTGCAACAAATCAAATTTCTACCAGCACGGCCACGAGAAGAACAATAAGTACGCAAGGCGGTAATATTACAATTAACGCAGATAATGATGCTAACGGCAGCGGCTGGCTAGATATAGATGACTTAACCCTCAATCCTGGTGCAGGTAATCTTATCGTTAGAGGTGAGACCTTTAATATAAATGGAACTGAATCGCGTAAACCATATATTAACGGCACAGGTAGTTTTACCTTTGAATCTAATGATGCGAATTTTGGACAAGATATTGGATCTGCTTGGTTTGTGATTGACCAAGATGCCAATGGAATTGGCGGATTAACCATTGGTAAATCTGGAAGTACAACAAACACCTATCTTAATTCAACATTTACTGTGGCTGGGCCTATTAACGTGTATGGGGGCTATATTGAGGTTACTGGTACTATTACAAGTTCGGGAACAAACGATATTTTTTTGAAAGGAATAACAAATTCCAACGGAAGTGTCAATATTGGTTCAGGCGGAATTAATAAAATTGGTGGCACAGGAACATTGACTTTGCAAGCGAATGGACGCGCAATAAACTCAGGGATAATTTCGGCAACAGGCGCGGGTGTGCTTAATGTTGTCCTGTGGTCTGATTTTGACGGTGATAATGTTGGAGGAGGATCGACACTTAGTAATGGTTCTATCTCTACGAATGGTGGACACGTATGGGTTGGAGGAAGTAATTCCAATAGCGGAAGTTACAGTTGGAATGGATTAGCAGTAGGTGACGGCCCTTCAGCTGGCGCACCTGGTTCTAATTGCAATGCAATAGACTTATTTTCTCCAATTACGACAAATGGTGGGGATGTCTTGCTTTGGGCAAGTAATGGCGGATGTGGTACAGCTGGCATAGCTTCAGATGGTACTCGACTCATCAACGCAGGTACAGGAGATATTACATTTATTGCTTATCAAACAACTGGTGCCATTGAATTAACTTCAACTGGAGTTATCTCTTTATTGCCTCACGCCGGCGCCTATGCTGCTGCATTGACACTTGGAGGTACTTTGACGTCGGGCAATTTTACCTTTAACACGAGTTATTACAATGGACTAAAAATTAATAGCATGGCCAACAGTGGATTGGTTATTGGTAATTATTCAGGGCACTTGAGCGGTGCAACTTCAGTAACTCAAGGAAATAGTTCAAACGTTACTGTTTCTTCAGCACTTTCTGCAAAATCGTTAGAAATACATGGTGGAGCAATAGCTTTAAATGAAAATATAACAACAACAGGCACAAATGCAGATGTGCTAATAAAAGCAATTTCAAATATTAATCTGGCTGCCTCTAAAACCATTACAACAGTAGCTGGAGACGTTAACCTTTGGGCAGACAGTGATGACAATTCAGTAGGTTATGTGCAATTACTTTCAAATACGGCTATTAACTCAACTGGTGGAGACATTAATTTAGGCGGTGGGGCTGATTTAACAGCAGATTACGCGTTCGGAACAACAGCTGAAACATGCTCTGAGGCTACCGGTACTCAATATATTTCTGGAGTTCACTTGAGACAAAGTTCTAGTTTGAACTCAAATGGAGGAAATATTTCAGTACGAGGGCAAAACGCAAATACCTCAGCTTCGGCTATGTCCTTCGGGATATCACTTCGAGGAGTAACTATGAATTCGGGAACAGGTACGATAGCCATTAGCGGAATTGCAAATGGCTCTGGAAGTGTAAATGCTCAAGGTGTTGCAAGCTGGGGTACATTAACCTTACGCTCTGCAAATACATCGGACGATGCTATTTCAATCACCGGTAATGCTTTGTCATCGGTAGGAGGAAGCTCACTTGGAATCAATGTAGTTGCGCTTTTTGAAGCAACAGGTGTTGGAGGTGGAATTACAATTACAGGTAAATCAGGTGTTGCAAGCACGAATGCTAGTGTCAACATTGGTGGGAACATTTTAGCTGCTTCAGGACCAATTACTATTTCAGGAGAAAATGCAACGGGTGCACAAGACAATATCTACATTGGATCCACAACCACTATCGGTAAAAAAAGCGGCACAAACGTTACAACTTCATCTAGTAACGTAATTTTGGAAGGAAATACCATTACTACGCCAGGATCAGTTTTAGTCGATTGCTCAGGAACATTGACAGTTCGTCCTTTTGGAAATAGTTTTTCATCGGCGATCACATGGCCGATGTCCAATGTTAGTCTTGCTTCAAGTATTACAGGTCTAACAATCGGAAAACCAACAAATACAGCAAATGTAACATTCACTAATGCAACCACAATTAATGGCCCAATAACTATTTATGGTGGTACATTGGCCTTGAACGAAAACATTTCTTCATCAGCTGGATCTACAATAAGTCTTTATGGGAACGTACTGAACTTTGCAAGTGGTAAAACGGTCACTTCTTCTGGCTTATTAATCGTTGCTCCTCAAAACAGTGCAGGAAGTATCGGTATGGGTGGTGCGACTGGAACATTACAACTTCCGGCCTCTTACTTTAGTACTCATTTTACAGATGGTTTTTCCCTGATTCAAATTGGAACGAACAGTCATTCAAGTGCCATTGCTTCTAATGCATTCAATTTACGCGATAATATGGCGTTGTACACAACAGGCAGTGTTACACTCGGAGGTAAACCAGTTTTAGGAGTCAATAATCTTACACTTGGTTCGGCTATTTCTTCCATAAGCAGTGGTGCAACAAATTATTTCAAAACCAATGGAACTGGAAAAGTTTTCAGAAATATACCAGATGGAGAAAACTTGATTTTGCCAATTGGACGCGCTTTTTATAATCCTGTTACGATTAAAAACAATACAGGCGCTGCAGATGATTTTTCTGCTTTAGTGTTAGATTCGGTCTTTTTATACGGAACAAATGGTCCATTGATTGTGACTCCGCATGTGAAAGCAACATGGGATATTTCAAAAACCAATGCAAACGCTGGTTCAGGAATCGATTTTGAATTCGGATGGGATTTAAGTCAAGAGGATGGAACGTTTACAAGTTACAAATTGAATCATCATGCTACAACATGGTCCTTTGCGGAAGGAACATCTCAAACTCCAAGTGGTACATCAACAAAAAGCATGTCACATACCGATTATACTGGTACTTTCTCTCCTTTTGCTATTAGTGAAGGAACGTCTGCTTTACCAGTTGAACTCATTTCGTTTAATGCAAGTTGTAGCTCAAATGATGTGAAAATAACATGGGAAACGGCATCGGAGCATAATTCAAGTCACTTCATCGTGGAAGGTAGTGAAAATGGAATACTTTGGAAAAAATTAGAAGACCTTCCAGCAAGTGGAAATTCTAATTCATTGATTACTTATGAATTCACAGTCGCATCAGATGTTTCTAGAGCAATTAATTACTATCGTTTAACGCAATTCGATATTGATGGAAATGCCACACAATATGGATCTATTTCAAGAAGTTGTAATAGTTCAATTCAATTTGATGCAATTGCCGTTCCTAATCCAACCAACGGGGAGTTTGCATTAAACATTTATTCTGATCGCAGTCAAGAAGTTATAATTCAACTTGTAAACAGCGAAGGGAAAATCATTTCAAGCGAACAACGAGAAAATTTAGCTGGTTCATCAAGTCATTATATGAATTTACAAGGAATAGCCGCTGGAATTTACACGCTTCAAGTTTATCATTTAAATGGGGTTCTAAATAAAAAAATCGTCATTCAATAAACGCAGTTTAATCTTTAAAACACCTTTACAATCTTCAACCAAAATTAAAAAGCTAGTCATCTGCCGCGGCGGATGACTAGCTTTTTTTCTTGTGTATGTCCCGACCTGAAATAAGTTGACACAATTTAGTTCAAATGAAAAATACAAACGTCTAAAAGTAGTAATGACACATTACTCCAACACCACTTTGTACACTTGATGTTCAATTTCCAAATAATAGATTCCTGAACTCAACGCCTCCAAAATGGAAATTGTTCCGAATGTAATTCCTTCTTGTACTGTTTTACCATGAACATTTCTGAGCTTAAAGTCAACGGAACCCAACAAATTTCCAACAATTACTTGTTTTTGAAAACCAACGGGGTTCGGATAGAATTTCAAATCTAACGTATTCTCTTCCAATCCGCTATTTTGAATTGTAAGGGCTATTGTAACTGAACTATCACAACCAAATGATGATGTAAAAAATTGGGTATAGGTTCCAGAAGTCGTATAAACCGTTCCATTCCAGTTAAAACTGTCAAAAACAGTTGAATCAAGTGAAATTGCATCAATTGGATGAACCGTCAAATCGAGCGATACAATGGAATCACATCCATTGACGGATGGAAAAGTGTCCACATATATTCCACTTGAAAAATAGGTTTGTCCATTCCACCCATAAGAACCACAAGCCTCTTCACTTATTGATTGATTGAACGAAGTTGAATAGTCTAAATTTAGAACGATCGTTGAGTCGCAACCCCATTCTGTAAGACCTTGATACGAATAGGTTCCTGATTGGGTTAAGGTTTGACCATTAAAACTGTAGGGACCACATGTACTGACATTCAAGGTTTGAGCCGATGGTAAATGTTGGTTAATTGAAATCATTGTATTTGCGCTTTGTCCACAACTATTAACAGATTTTACTGATAGGTTTCCTGTTTGAAAGCCAGGTGTGAAAAGAAGATTTAGTGCTGTACTTGTGCTAGAACCTGTTGAACCAATTGGAGTTGTCCAAACATATGATGTTGCTCCAGAAACACTGCTGATAGAATATTGTTGACTTGTTCCACTGTAACAAAAATCTATCTCACCATTTATTTCAATAGGTGCCGAAGGGATTGAATTTATAGTAACTATAACAGCTAAACGAGATGTAGATTCAAGTCCATTCACTGTTTGAGAAGCATAATAGGTTGTACCATCAATCAAAGCAGTATTAGACGGAAGTGGGCTTCCTCCGATCGAAGTTGTGTACCATTGAATTTCCGATCCCGTTGCATTAAGTTGTGCTAGTATTGCTCCGCTACATAGCGTTTGTGAAGCAGAACCTGTAGGAGCTGCTGGTGGTGTAACTTGCGTAAAATTGGCAGCTGTTATTCCACGATTTGTACTTCCATGATACGAATAGCTGAACGATGCTGAACTTGAACGTGCCCAAATTAAGCCAATGGATGAAGGTGTTTCAGGAAAAACATAATCATTTGCGTCACCTGTATTTAATGCACGTGTAGCAACAACGGTACGAACGCCTGCATTTACCACATCCGATGAAATCGTCCAATTTTGTTGAGCATCTGTAGAAGGTGCTGCAAAACCTGTTAAGTTACAATCAAATGCACTCAAAGGACCTGATGAATGAACTCCAACAACATCCGTACCTGCAGTCATTGTACTAGCATTAAATCCAACTGCAAACCATCTTCCCGAAGGTCCCGTTAGTGTTAAAGTAACTTGCGTGTTTATATCAATTTTTGCGGTCATCCCAAGACCAGCAGTAGAGCTCAATGTGACGACTCCTGTCGTATACGTTTGACTTAAACCCAGATTAAAAAAACCTAATATAAGGAGAAGGAGTAAGTAGCTATTTTTCATACTGTTTAAATATTTCGTAGTATTTTTTGTCATTGTATAACGCCAATAATTGTTCAATTGTTCGGCCTTGTGGGTCTTTAATACTCAAATTAAGATCCTGAAGAAAAAGACGCTCAATGACATCATAACGTTGCAAAGCAAGGGCAAAATGAATGGGATAACCAAATTGGCTAAAATTGCACGTATCATTTACATTAACGCCTTTCGATAAGATAGTATCCAAAAGAGAAAGGTTGTTCTTATAAATCAAGGCATATACAACTGAACCTTCAGGATAACATTGTTTTAGATCTGCCCCTTTTTCTATCAAAAGCATTGCAACCTCATTGTTTCCATTGTAGGCCGCTAATAAAAACGGACTTGCACCATGCTCTGAAATTCTATTAAGATTCTCTGGATGCTTTTTTAGGTATTTCGTCATTTGTTGAACAGTTCCAGTGCGCGCAATGTCAAATACTTTCTGAGCATTACAATGATTATCCACAAGAAGATTGAACATCAGGAATAAAGCTATCGCGCAAATTGATTTCCTAAGAGTAGAATTTCGAACCATTCGCCAAATATAAAATTTTGTCAATAAATTAATTTATAAATGGTTACAAACATTTTCTCAGTTGTTAAATAGTACACAAAAAACCTAAAAAATCCGGAGTGTAACCAATGAAAATCTAAACCATCCACTACGGCGGACGAACCTGATTTGGGTGGGGTTGGTTAACTTGAATTCAATATGACATGCTTGCAAATTCCATATTCTGTATACATCAAACCTTAATTTGTATTCGTATTAAGACCCCGTCCTTAGATACTTTTGTTTAAAATTAATTACATGAAGAAGACAATTTTAATCACAGGTGCTAGCAGCGGTATAGGAAAAGACACAGCAAAATATTTTCAGTCAAAAGGATGGAATGTTATTGCTACCATGAGAAGTCCGGAAAATGAAAATGAATTAACCACATTAGACAATGTTTTGGTGACCAAATTGGATGTGTTGAATCTTGATTCAATCGATAGTGCAATAGCGAATGGAATTCAACGTTTCGGAAAAATTGATGTATTGTTAAACAATGCCGGTTATGGGGCTTATGGGCCTCTTGAATCTTTTCCAAGGGAGAAAATCCTTCGTCAGTTTAATACCAATGTGATTGGTTTAATGGATGTTACGCGTGCAATGCTCCCACATTTTCGACAAAATAAAAACGGAGTCGTTATTAATATTTCATCCATGGGAGGTAAAATGACTTTCCCATTGGGTTCATTGTATCATGGGACAAAGTTTGCGGTTGAAGGTATTTCGGAATCGTTTCGTTATGAAATGGAGCAAATTGGCTGTAAAGTTAAAATCGTTGAACCAGGAGCAATTGCCACCGACTTTGCAGGCCGTTCATTTGATTTTAACTACGATGAAAATTTGAAAGAATATCAGAATGTTGTAAACAAAATAATGACTGTATTTCCAAAAATGATTAAAAGCGCTTCACCAGTAAACATTGTTTCGAAAGTGATTTTTGAGGCGGCAACCGATGGAAAAAGAAAATTAAGATATATGGCAGGAAATGATGCTAAGATGTATAATTTTATGAATAAAGTTTTTGGTTATAATTTTATAGTTTACATGAATAAAAAGTTTTTCAAATTGTAACAGATGAGTCAATTAATCCATTTAAAATCAATCGCTGACTTGTCACGGTTACTCAATGAAAACCAATTTCATCCGTTGGTTGCTGTGGTCGATTTTAGTCAAACTACCGACCATATTCAAGAGGAATCTAGAATTACGACTGATTTTTATTCTGTGATGTTTAAGAATTATTGTAAAAGTTATGTTACATATGGACGAAAAGCCATTGATTTTAATGAAGGAAGTTTGATATGTATGGCACCTAATCAGGTCATAACTATAGATACTGAAATTGAGCCCCGAGAGAATCCGATGGGTTGGGGCTTGTTTTTTCATCCTGATTTGATCCGCAATACCTCCTTGAATGCGAAAATGAAAGATTATTCGTTCTTTTCCTACGAAATAACTGAAGCGTTGCATTTATCAGAAAAAGAGAAACAATTACTTTTTGAGTGCATTGTAAAAATACAAACTGAATTGAAGGAAAACATTGACGATTACAGCCAAACAATCATTGTTTCAACGATTGAACTTTTAATAAACTATTGTAATCGATTCTACGGAAGGCAATTCATTACACGCAAAGCAACAAACAGAGATGTTTTGGCAAAAGTGGAAGCTTCCTTGAAGCAACATTTTTCAATTAAAACACTTCCTAATGGATTACCTACAGTAAAACTCCTTGCCGATGCTGTCCATTTGTCGCCGGGATATTTGGGGGATTTGCTCAAAAAAGAAACGGGTTTGAATGCGCAGGAACATATTCATCATTATGTAATTGAAGAAGCAAAGAACATCTTATTAAATTCAAATCAATCGGTTAGCGAAATTGCCTATCATTTGGGTTTTGACTACCCACAATATTTCAGTCGTTTGTTCAAACAGAAAACAGGAACAACTCCGTTGGAATTTCGAAATTTGAATTGAACAAAAAAGCTCAAAATGTTCCAGAAATGCAAAAAGCCAGTCAAATTTTGACTGGCTTTTCCTTGTAGCGGGGACACGACTCGAACGTGCGACCTTCGGGTTATGAGCCCGACGAGCTACCAACTGCTCCACCCCGCACTCTATTCATTAAAACAATGATTGTTTGAATGCGTTGCAAAGATAGGTACACTTTCGAGTTATTCCAAATGTTTCGATTAAAAAAGTTGATTTCTTTCGATAGGAGCTCAAAACAAGGAGTTTAAACAAAAAGTTTGAAATAAGATTAGAGTAAAGAAGTAGTTTAACTTGAATTTAAAACTTCCTCTTTTCTATATGTATTACAGCACAAAAAAAACGCTTCCATTCCTGAAAGCGTTAAAATCTATATTGTAGAACAATTTAGTGTTGTTCTTCTGTCTCTTCTTCAAAAATTCTTTTTGGACGCATTTTCTCGAATACACCTAGTGTAATCCAATAAGGTAGAATGAAGCCCATCAAGAAAACTAGCATCCAAAATGCCATTCCGCCAATCAAAAGAAATAAAACAATACCAAAAACGCTCATCTTTCTTAACTTTATGTGTCAATTACTGGTGTAAAAATAGTAATTAATTCAAAAAACCAAGCGAAAAAATGGAATATCGAATTGAAAAAGATACTATGGGTGAGGTTTCGGTCCCAATTGACCAATATTGGGGTGCTCAAACAGAACGGTCTCGAAACAATTTTAAGATTGGTCCTGAGGCTTCTATGCCCATAAAAATCATTCATGCGTTCGCTATTTTAAAAAAAGCAGCTGCTCATGCAAATTACGACTTAGGAGTGCTTTCAGAAAATAAAATGCAACTGATAGATCAAGTATGTGATGAAATCATTGCTGGAAAACACGACACTGAATTTCCATTGGTCATCTGGCAAACAGGCTCGGGTACACAAACAAACATGAATGTTAACGAAGTCATTGCAAATAGAGCACATGTGCTTGCAGGCGGAAAGCTTACCGAGGAAAACAGGATCATCAAAGCAAATGACGACGTCAATAAATCACAATCATCCAATGATACGTTTCCTACTGCAATGCATATCGCAGTTTACAAAGAAATTGCTCAAAACACCCTGCCAGGCTTGAATTTATTGAAAGAGGAGTTTGGTAAAAAGGTACTTGCATTTGAGCATATTGTGAAGACGGGTAGAACGCACATGATGGATGCAACACCCCTAACACTAGGACAAGAATTTAGCGGATATGTCGCACAATTAAATCACTCAATTCGGGCAATCGAACATGCGCTAATGGGAGTGTGTGAATTAGCGTTGGGCGGAACAGCCGTGGGAACGGGATTGAATGCACCAAAAGGATATGATAAAATGGTGGCAGAAAAAATTGCCTCTTTAACGGGCTTGCCTTTTGTGACTGCAGAAAATAAATTTGAAGCCTTGGCCTCGCATGACGCATTGGTAGAATTATCAGGAGCCTTGAAAAGAACTGCAGTTTCTTTAATGAAAATAGGCAATGACATTCGGATGCTGTCTTCTGGTCCCCGATGCGGAATTGGGGAAATTTCCATTCCTGACAATGAACCCGGCTCTTCAATAATGCCTGGGAAAGTCAACCCAACCCAGCCGGAGGCCTTAACAATGGTGTGCGCACAAGTCATGGGAAATGACGTTACGGTTTCAATTGCCGGTTCCAATGGCCATTTTGAATTAAATGTATTTAAACCAGTTATTGCAGCTTCCGTTTTACAATCAGCAAATTTGATTGGCGACGCTTGTCGTTCATTTGCAGAAAACTGTGTGAAAGGAATACAAGCAAATGAAGAGCGCATTGAACTCCATTTAAGTAATTCACTTATGCTAGTTACTGCACTAAACGCTAAAATTGGTTACTACAAAGCGGCTGAAATTGCCCAGTTAGCGCATAAGGAAGGATTAACTTTAAAAGCTGCGGCTTTGAAAACTGGCTTTGTGAGTGAACAAGAATTTGACGAATGGGTAGATCCAAAAAAGATGGTATAAAAAAACGGTTGCATCAAGAATGACACAACCGCTTTTTGCTGCCGGGGACGCTGTTTATTCTAAAACGAAGTTTATAGGTAAACGCACGCGAGTTTTAACTTTACTGTAGTTTAACTCACCGGGTATCCACTTCGGAAAAGAACGAACGATGCGCGCCGCTTCGCGATCAATCGATTTACTCACTCCACGTTCAACTTGAACACCTTTTACAGAACCATCTGTGTCAACAACAAAAGAAACATACACTTTTCCTTGCTCGTTTAATTCGATTGCATCTTGAGGGTAGCTCAAATTTGATTGAATGTATTTCATCATTTCAGCATAACCACCAATATAGGTTGCATCTACATCAACAATATCAAATACTTCGCCCTCCACCTCTTCAATCGGAATGATGATGTCAATACCAGTTTTAATCGTTAAACCGTCTAACCCAACATTTGGATCTATCGATTTAGTTTTGTCACCAGTCTCGATAATCAAATCACTTGGAGAGCGTTCGATGTTGATTTGTTGACTCGAAGACTCCTCTTTTCGGTCCTGAAATTGCTGTTTCTGAATCGGCAAGTCTAATTTTGGGATTTCCTTCTTTTCTTCCACCTCAAAGGAGACTGATTGGTGCGCAACTTTTTTCTTTTCATCGTCTACCTGGACTGGTGAACGGTACGTAAATGCTGCAAGTGTGAAGCTTCCTGCAGTTAGAAGTCCTATTTGAAATAGGACAATTCTCTTCCGTTCGAGGTCGTACCTCGGATTTTTTTTCGCGATCATAATAAATAGATTTATATGTTTATACGTTGGCCAATTTCAAATGATGTGCCAAAATTGTAATAAATTGAAAATCAATAATTTGAATATCTTATTTTTGTTATTTTTTTGTTAATCACATTAGATTTGTTCGAACAAAAAGTCATTCAAAAACGTTATTAAACTTGATTTAAGGTTCGATTCAACATTACTAAAACGTGAACTTTAGTCTTGGTATTATTTCACAATTAAATTTCCTTAACTTTGTAATGATGCGACAATTGTGACAAAGCCGAAAAAACACATATTGAATTTTGATCAGGTGTATGATTTCCAAATGATTGGAATTTGTTCCCATCACAGTGATTATCGTTTGGCTTGGGGGTTAAATGAGCAGTTAAACACCCATTTAGAAAAGGCAGACGAGGATTACCTTAGTTCTTCAAAAAAAGGTGTGACATCAACACATTCGAAATATTACTTCAAAGATGAAGAGAATATTATTGAGTATTACCTGATTAAAAACAAAAGCTTAGGTAAATTCCTGATTCCAGAAAAACCAACAATTGATTATTTCTTATTTCTATACGAGAATCAAATTTGGGAAATGGAAGAGTTAATAGATAAATTGAGATCAATTCCGAGCGTTCTAGGCGTTTTTGAATTTGATCCTGAAGAAATAGATTCAACTGAACATTTAGCCTTTAATTAACCAGTTGTTGAGTTGAAAAGAAATATGCATATGAAAAAAACAAAAATAGTAGCAACATTAGGTCCTGCGTCAAGTGATAAAGATGTTTTGCGCCAAATGTTTGAAGCCGGATTGAATGTGTGTCGTTTAAATTTTTCCCACGGCGCATATGAAGATCACCAGAAAGTGATTGAAACAATTCGTGAGTTGAATGAAGAAACAGGTTTGAACGTAGCTATCCTAGCCGATCTTCAAGGTCCAAAAATCCGCACCAATGAAATGGAAAACAATGGTGTTCTTTTGGAGAATGGGAGTGAAGTATTAATCGTTACAGAAAAAGTGTTGGGCACAGCTCAAAAGTTCTCGATTAACTATGCTCAGCTTCCTCAAGATGTTCAACCAGGAGAAAGAATCTTATTGGATGATGGTAAGTTGGCCTTAGAAATTGTAAAAACGGATGGAAAGAAATTAATCACAGCTAAAGTTATTCACGGTGGAATTCTTTCTTCTAAAAAAGGAGTGAATTTCCCAAATACTAAGATTTCAATGCCTTCATTAACACCGAAGGACTTAGAAGATTTGAGTTTTGCTTTAGATCAAAATGTCGATTGGATCGGATTATCATTTGTCCGTTCAGCGCGCGATATTATTGAGTTGAAACACATCATTTCAAGTAGAAAATGTAAAGCGAAGGTGATTGCAAAAATTGAGAAACCTGAAGCAATTGAGGATATTGATCAAATTATAAAAGAAAGTGATGCTTTAATGGTCGCTCGTGGAGATTTAGGAGTAGAAGTTCCCTATCAAAGTGTGCCACTCATTCAAAAAATGCTCATTAACAAATGTATTATTCATGCAAAACCAATCATTGTAGCAACACAAATGATGGAAAGTATGATTACCAATATTTCTCCAACGCGTGCCGAAGTGAATGATGTTGCGAATGCCGTATTGGATGGAGCAGATGCCGTGATGTTGTCGGGAGAAACTTCAGTTGGAAAATTTCCGATAGAAGTTATTAAAACGATGAGTAACATCGTAACTGAAATGGAAAAATTTGATGGAATCTACAACAAAGAAGAGCTTCCAGAAAAAAACCACAATCGTTTTATTACGGATTCAATTTGTTTCAACGCTTGTCGTTTATCCCAACGAGTTGAGGCTGATGCGATTATCACCATGTCTTTTTCAGGATATACTGCATATAAAATAGCATCTCAGCGTCCAAAAGCACCAATCTTTGTTTTCACAAGTAATCGTCAAATATTAACACAACTCAATTTGGTTTGGGGTGTTAGAGCTTATTATTATGATAAGAGAGTAAGCACCGATCATACCATTGCAGATATCAAATACCTGTTGAAAAAAGATGGTTTGGTGCACACTGGAAATCTTGTGATTAATATTGCATCTATTCCTTTGGAAGAATTAGGTAATTCAAATATGTTGAAACTGAGCTACGTAGATTAATACATGAGAATCTTTTTAACTGTTCTTATATTATTCATTCAACTCAACATTCTTGCGTGCAATGTTGATGTCCAAATAGTGGAGGGTTCCACTGTTTCTATTTGTCAAGGAACGAGTATAAATGCAACTGCTGGATTTGCATCCTATAGTTGGACGGGTCCGCAAACTGGCAATGGAGTAACATTAACTCCACTAAGCTCTGGCACCTATACCGTAGAAGCAACAGACGTGATTGGTTGCGTTTCAAGCGCAAGTATTCAGGTTACGGTCAACTCAAATCCAGTTGGTGTAATTGTTTCGTCTGAAGGAAATTTCATTTGTCCAGGAAATGCTTCCGTTTTAAGTTTTACGCAAGCATTTTCATCTTATCTGTGGAGCGATGGAAGCACACAACCTACGTTGTCAATTTCTCAAGGAGGCGTATATTCTGTGGCTGTTACAGACGTTAACGGTTGTATTGGAAATTCTTCTATTACAATCAATCAGCCCAATTTTACAATCTCAAATTCGAATCCAGATATGTGTTTGGGTTATACTACAACCTTAACAGCGACTGGCGGAGTGTCCTATTTATGGTCGAACGGCGCAACAGGTAGCACAATAATAGTGGGTCCAACAGAAACCACAACTTATACGGTTGAAATTACCAATGCCGTTTGCACTGGCACTTTAAGTGAAACAGTCAATGTAGTTGCAATCCCTTTAACAAATTGTCAAGATACATACTATGTAAAGGAAGGCGAGTATGCATTTATGGAAGGTCCCGATGACTACGAAAGTTATTTATGGTCTCCAGCAACAGATATTACCCTAACATCAGAACAAGGAACTATATTCACTGGGTTAGAATCAACTACCTATTTGTTGGTTTCTACACATGAAAATGGATGCTTGAGATCGGATGTTATTAATGTGTTTGTGGTAAGATTATCCGTTCCAACGGGTTTTTCACCGAATGGAGATGGAATCAATGATACATTCGTGATACCTGAGCTCGGTTTGTACGATAAAAGTCGAATTACAATCTACAATCGTTGGGGAGATATCGTTTACGAAACGTTAGATTACCAAAATGATTGGAATGGAACCTGTCAATCTGACTTTTGCATTGGGGCAGGAGATTTACCTGAAGGAACTTATTATTATCATATTGAAGCAAAAGGCATCAGCTTTGATGGATTTACTACATTAAAAAGATGAGCATGATTAAAACAATTTTCACTTCGCTTTTTGTGTTCGTCTGCTTAAGTGTGATAGGGCAAAATACCTATCGATTTTCACAATTTAACTTCGCAAAGAGTTTTTACAATCCTGCTACTGTAGCAGTAGACGCCAATTTTTCTGTTGACTTGCTATACAGAAATCAGTGGAATGGAGTTGAAGGTTCCCCTCAGACGATTGCTTTCAACACAGCTTATGAAATTATTCCTTCGATGGCAGTTGGGTTCAATTTTTACAATGATCGAATTGGCTTGCATCAAACGAACTCTTTTTCTGGAATGTATGCTTACCGAATCAATTTTGATAAGCGGAAATACTTGTCCTTCGGCGCTGGGATTGGAGTAGATAACATTTCTTGGAATTTAAACGAGGCTTTTACAACTCAAGCCAATGACCCAGCATTTAGTGCAGGTTATTCTAAATTCATGTTCAATAGTTCTGTAGGGATTTATTACAGATCACCGCGTTTTTATGTTGGAGCTTCCATTCCTCAAATGTTCCAAACATCCTTGGTGGGTCCTGACAAAGGATTTCGTCCCGCACGTTTTCATTACATGCTTTTGAGTGGTTACTATTTTGAAATTGGGAGAGAATTTGTTTTACATCCTTCAATTCAAGTTCGTATGACCATGAACGCACCAATTCAAGGCGATTTGCTTATTCGTGGAATCACAAAAAATTTGGGAATTAGTGCAGGATACAGAAGTGAGAATTCATTGATTGTTGGACTTGATTACATGTATGCTGAACGCTGCCGTATTGGTTATTCCTTCAATTACGATGTGGGTTCACTTGCCAGAGTCAAAGGCGCTTCACATGAAATTTACTTAGGATTTGGTTTGCCTTATTACTTTAATGGAAATCAGGTTGATCGTCGTCGTTACGTCAGTAAACCAGGAGGATTTAAGCGTAATTATAAACGCGGAGCGAAGAAGAAACGACTTCCACGTCCTTAGTTGAATAAAGGTGGCTAATTTCGTTGATTCATTAAAATAGTTTGCAGAAAAATAAAACTTTGCTAAACCGTTTTAATTTTCACGTGTTATTCCTTAAAAATACATCGATTCGATGTATCTTTGTCACCTCAAATTCAAACACTAAGGAATGAGCGCTTTCTCAAAAAGACACATTGGTCCAAATGAAGCTGAAAAAGCTTCCATGCTGGCTAAAATCGGTGTACAATCAGTAGCCGAACTAATCGACAAAACAATCCCTGCGCATATACGACTGAACCGTGAATTGCATGTTTCTGACGCGATGAGCGAGCAGGAATACCTGAATCACGTAACCGAATTGGCGAATAAGAATAAAGTATTCAAATCGTTCATCGGAATGGGTTACAATGAAACAATTGTTCCTTCAGTGATTCTTCGTAATGTATTAGAAAATCCAGGATGGTATACTGCATACACGCCTTACCAAGCTGAAATTTCACAAGGACGTTTGGAAGCACTCTTGAATTTCCAAACAATGGTCATAGAATTGACAGGAATGGAGATAGCGAATGCATCGTTATTGGATGAAGCAACAGCAGCAGCTGAAGCAATGATTATGTTTTGGAATTCACGTTCAAGAAGTGATGTGAAAGAAGGAAAGAATAAGTTTTTCATCGCTGAATCGGCTTTCTTACAAACAATTGATGTTGTTAAAGGACGTGCAATAAACTTAGGAATTGAATTAGTTATTGGGAATCCTGATACCTACGCATTTGACGGGATGTTCTTTGGAGCCTTGGTGCAATATCCAGATTCAAAAGGAAATATCACAGATATCAAGTCATTTATTTCAAAAGCAAAAGAACAAGGAATACAAGTGGCTGTAGCTGCTGATATCCTTTCGTTGGTGCTGTTAAATTCTCCAGGTTCATTGGGTGCTGATTGCGTATTGGGTACAACTCAACGTTTCGGTGTTCCGATGGGTTATGGTGGTCCTCACGCTGCTTATTTTGCTGTTAAGGATGATTACAAACGTAATATTCCGGGACGTCTTATTGGTGTTTCGAAAGATGCAGATGATAACTTGGCTTTGCGTATGGCACTTCAAACGCGTGAGCAACACATCAAAAGAGACAAAGCAACTTCAAATATTTGTACTGCTCAAGCATTATTGGCTGTAATGGCAAGTATGTATGCAGTTTATCACGGTCCAGTTGGAATGCGTGAAATCGCTTTACATGTTCATTCATTAGCAGCGAAAACTGCGGATGGATTGAAAGCTATGGGAATTACCTTGGGTTCTGAAAATTATTTTGATACGCTTCACGTGAAGGGAATTCAAGCTTCAGCAATCCAATCTTTGGCAGAAGAGCATCAGTTGAACTTCCATTATTTGAATGATCACGAATTGACGATCAGTTTTGGTGAGCCTCATACAACTGCAGATGTAGAAACAATTTTAGCTGTTTTTGCAAAAGTAGCTGCGAAGAATGCTCCTACTGTTACGACTGAGTTACATGCTAATTTAGCTGGTTCTTACATGCGTTCAGATGCTGTATTTACGCACCCAACTTTCAACAGTTTCCATTCTGAATCGAAAATGATGCGCTATTTGAAGCGTTTGGAAAATAAAGATTTGTCGTTGGTTCACAGTATGATTCCACTTGGTTCTTGTACAATGAAGTTGAATGCAGCTTCTGAATTGATGCCAATTACGAACCCACAATTCGCAAACATGCATCCTTTTGCCCCAATTAATCAGGCGGAAGGTTACCACGAAATGTTCCGTGAATTGGAAAGAGATTTGTGCGCTTGTACAGGTTTCGCAGCGATGTCCTTGCAACCAAATTCTGGTGCACAAGGTGAATACGCTGGATTGATGGTTATCAAAGCATACCATGAATCCCGTGGAGATCACAAACGAAATATGATGATTATTCCTTCATCAGCTCACGGTACAAACCCTGCATCTGCTGTAATGGCTGGATTCGAAGTGGTTGTTACTGGATGTGATGAAAACGGAAATATCGATATCGAAGAATTGAAAACAGTTGCTGCTTCTTTGAAAGATACCTTGGCAGGTTTAATGGTGACTTACCCATCAACACATGGTGTTTACGAAGAAGGAATTCGCGAAATTACTTCAATCATTCACGAGAATGGTGGACAAGTTTACATGGATGGTGCAAACATGAATGCGCAAGTTGGATTAACAAATCCAGGAAATATTGGAGCTGACGTTTGTCACTTGAACTTACACAAAACATTTGCAATCCCTCACGGTGGTGGTGGACCAGGAATGGGACCAATCGGTGTTGCAGCACATTTAGCGCCTTTCTTACCAGGAAGTCCATTAGTGAAAGCAGGTGGAGACCAAGCAATTCATGCCATTTCAGCAGCACCTTACGGTAGTGCATTGATTTTATTGATTTCTTACGGTTACATTAAGATGTTGGGTGCAGTTGGATTAAGAGAATCAACTGAGATTGCTATTTTGAATGCGAATTATATCGCTTCATCATTAAGAGGTGATTACGATATTCTTTACACTGGAAAGAATGGAACTGTTGCACACGAATTAATCTTAGATTGTCGCGAAATCAAGAAAACTTCAGATGTTGAAGTAGCCGATATCGCTAAGCGTTTGATTGATTATGGTTTCCATGCTCCAACCGTATCGTTCCCTGTTGCTGGAACATTGATGATCGAACCAACTGAATCGGAAGATAAAGATGAGTTAGATCGTTTCATCTTGGCGATGAAAACAATTCGCAAGGAAATTGCTGAAATTGAAAATGGTCATGCAGATAAAGAGAACAACTTAATCAAAAATGCACCGCACACAGCAGATTGTATCATCAACAAAGATTGGAATTATCCATACACTCCACAAGAAGCTGTTTATCCAGTACCTTACTTAAAAGAGTTCAAATACTGGGTTCCAGTGCGACGTGTTGACAACGCTTACGGTGATAGAAACTTAGTGTGTTCTTGTCCAAGTGTTGAAAGTTATAAGAATATTGTTGCTTAAGCAAACAACATAACAATAATTAAGTCCCCTTCGAGTTTCGGAGGGGATTTTTTTGCTAAAATAATTCACCTACGTTCGTTATATTTTTCCTTTTCAAGAAGTTACAGACTTGGTCCAAAATTGCGCACGTCTTTGACAAAATTTTACTCAAAAAAAAACGCCTCATTGCTGAGGCGTTTCATATTTTCAAATGGATTTATTACAATCCAAAAGCAGCTTTTACTTTATCAACGAAATCCAATTTCTCCCAAGTAAATAATTCAACTTCACGAGAAATTGTTTTTCCATCTGGAGATTTGAATGTTTTCGTTACTACTTCGTTCTTACGTCCCATGTGACCGTAAGCAGCAGTTTCAGAATACATTGGATTACGTAACTTCAAACGTTGTTCAATTGCGTATGGACGCATATCGAAAATCGCTTCAACCTTACGAGCAATTTCACCATCTGACATATCTACTTTCGCAGTTCCAGAAGTATTGATGAACAAACCACACGGTTTAGCAACACCAATTGCATACGAAACTTGAACTAACACTTCATCACACAATCCCGCCGCAACCAAGTTTTTAGCAATGTGACGTGTTGCATACGCTGCAGAACGGTCAACCTTACTTGGATCTTTTCCAGAGAATGCACCACCACCGTGAGCGCCTTTACCACCGTATGTATCAACGATAATTTTACGACCTGTTAATCCAGTATCTCCGTGAGGACCACCGATAACAAATTTCCCAGTTGGGTTAATGTGATACGTAATTTGATCGTTAAACAATCCTTGTAATTCTGGTTTCAAACTCGCCTTCACACGTGGAATCACTATTGAGATAATATCCGCTTTAATTTTAGCTAACATTTCTGCTTCAGCTGCAAAATCATCGTGTTGTGTAGAAACAACTATTGTATCAATACGCTGAGGAACGTTGTCATCAGAATATTCAATTGTTACTTGTGATTTAGCATCTGGACGTAAATAAGCAATCAATTCCGGCTCATTGTTACGAATAGCAGAAAGCTCTTGTAGAATTTTATGTGCTAAATCCAATGCCAACGGCATGTAATTATCTGTTTCAATTGTTGCATAACCAAACATCATTCCTTGGTCACCTGCACCTTGAGCATTTGCTTTTGATTCAAAATCATTGTTTGCTACTGCACGGTCAACTCCTTGATTAATATCTTCAGACTGGTCATGTAACGCAGAGATGATACCACACGAATTTGCATCAAACATATATTCAGATTTCGTGTAACCGATTTTTCTAATCGTCTCACGAGCAATTGATTGAACATCTAAAT
>JAIOZF010000055.1 GCA_021740745.1 Crocinitomicaceae bacterium
AATTGCGGCTGGTGGAAGTCAAATCATCACGGTTAACTTTAATCCTTCTTCTGCAGGAACGATTACTGGTGCATTAACAATCGGTTCAAATGATAGTGATGAAGGTTCTTGTGTGTTTAATTTAACAGGCATTGGTGTTATACCAGCACCTGAACTGAACCTTCAAACTTCCGCAATAAATCGTTCTTGTGGTTACACGCATAACTTTGGAAGTATTTCAACATCCAACTCAAGTTCCGTTCCTTTGACTATTCAAAATACAGGAACAGCCGATATAACAATTAATAGTCTTGCACTTTCAGGTTCTGCTGATTACACATTATCCACTCCGCCTGCAACACCATTTACAATTGCGGCTGGTGGAAGTCAAGTAATCACGGTTAACTTTAACCCTTCTTCTGGAGGAACTATTACAAGTTCATTAACAATCGGTTCTGATGATAGTGATGAAGGGACTTGTGTGTTTAACCTAACAGGCATTGGTGTTTTGCCTTGTTCAGAATTATTCTTTTCTGAATATGTGGAAGGATCATCAAATAACAAATATTTGGAAATATATAACCCTACAACCAGTTCAATAAATTTATCTAATTACCAGATTCGACTTTACTCAAATGGATCTTTAACTGTATCAAATACCGTTACTTTATCCGGTATATTAAGCCCCGGAGGTGTATATGTCATGGCTAATACTTCTGCAACTATTTTCCTAGGAACAATTAATGCTGTAAACAATACTGTAATGAACTTCAATGGAAATGATGCTTTAGAATTAGTGAATACAAGTGCCGCAACTACAGTAGATATTATTGGGAGAATTGGTGAAAATCCTGGAACAGGATGGACGTCAGGTGGATATTCTACACTTGATTTCACGATTGTTCGAAATCCGACTGTTACTGAGGGGATATTAGCAAATCCTGGAATTGGTTTTCCAACATTGACTACTCAATGGACAGCAAGTTCAATAGATGAAGTCAGCAATTTAGGAATTCATACTTCTACTTCTTGTGCATCAGCTAACACCATTACCACAACAACAGTTGCAACTTCATCTTTCGCAGTAACATGCAGCACTGACGCAACTGGTAGCGTTGATTTTACCTCTATTGGCACATTTAATGCTGGTAACATTTACACCGCAGAATTATCAAATGCCGCAGGTAGTTTTGCTGCACCTGTAAGCATTGGAACATTAAGTTCAACAGCTAACACAGGTTCTATAAACATTACGATTCCTGCTGCTACCTCAACAGGTATTGGGTATTTGATTCGCATTACCGCCTCCAATCCTTTAACTTATGGCACTTCATCTACTCCGTTTACTATTAATTTAACAGACGGACCATGTACCCTTGAACCACCACATTTGAAGTCAGTTATAATAAATTCGTGTGATGGATTGTGCTCAGAAGGAGATAATGAACTTGTATTTGGAACATCTGGAGACTATTCATTCAACGTGAACACCACAAATTTTGATTTCTCATACGGGGGAACTTTTCCTGGCACAAATTATACAGACGTACTAGTAAACAACACCACTAGAATTAACGAATTAAACACCGCTGCTGGATGCGGTAGTTTATTTATTGATGCAAATGGCGGTAACGTTCCAGCAAATGCAAATTGGATGTTAGCTTCAACAAATATATGCGATGAGGCATTGACTTGGAGTGGATTATGTGGATTAGCACCTATCTATGTTATTTTCCAAAATGATAGTGATTGGAACTCTTTGGGAAATTTTGCAAACAATCCATCTGCACCAGGAACGCGTTTTTATCGAACATCCATCACAACAACGTTGGGCACAAACTTTACAATCGATTATACTACTAACGGAAGTTACCCAGACTCAGACGGTGTTTTTGCTTCATTTGATGCTGATGGTGGCGCAGCAACAGCTTATGGCGATGATAATTGTGTCCTTCAACCCGTTTTACTTCCAACAGGTTTATTAACCTATAAAGGCGAAGTAATCAATGGTCAATCAGTTTTATCTTGGCAAACAAACTCGGAGCAAAACAACGACTACTTCACAGTAGCACATTCAACAACCGGATATGACTTTGAAGTGATTGGTCAAGTACAAGGCGCAGGGAATTCTTCAACATTAAACGATTACAATCTAATACACTCGAGATCTGCACAAGGCATCAACTACTACAAATTAACATCAACTGATTTTGATGGTACTACTTATACCAAAGGAATCGTTTCCTTACTTTTCAATTCAAATGGGTGTTATTTTGATGCTCAAACAAGTGAAATCAAATTCAATGAACGATCTGATTACCGTATTTTTTCAATGGATGGAAAATTATTAGGTGAAGTGATGAATGAATCTAGCATGTTATTCAATCAACAAGGAATTGTTTTAATTCAAGATTTAAGAACTGGTTTGACCGAGCGCCTTTTTGTACCATAAATCATATAAATACTCCTGTTCACGCTGTCCAGGAGTTGGTGTAATTTCAAAAGGTACTTTCAATATCCCTAAGTCCATTAGTGTACTATAACCGCAACGCGAAACAATTTTTTTCGACTGTAAAATGATTCTGTCACATTCCTTCCAATCAGTGGAAAGTTGAATAGAAAAATTGGCAGGAATCTCCTTTAAAACAATACTTTCTGGAAGGATCATCACACAGGGTTCATTCGAATTTCTTTCTGAACTTAATTGTTCCAAAGCAAACCGCTCAGCATATAGATCAGGTCCACTTATTATAATTGTCTTTTCAATTGACTTTGTCGCTGGGAGTTCATACAAGTGGAATCTGGAAAGTATTCCGATATACTGAATTTTTATACCCGCAATTCTTTCACTTAATGCGCCGCTGTAATCTGAGTTTTGATTGTCCGGAATCCAGATTTCATCAAATTGTTTCAAGAAAGAAAGATGAATCTTTTGAACCCACTTTTCATACCATTTCACCGGTAAATGCAACTGATGTGTCAAAAAAATGGAATGTACTTTCTCTGATTTAAAACCATAACGATGATCAGAAACAAGGATATCAATTTCAAATTCTTCCACAAATTGATTCACCTCTTTTTTCTCTGATGAAAGGCGACTTTTGAGTTGTTTGAATTGTTTGGCTAAATCCAATCCGAAATTACCGTGCTTTCCAAATTTAAATGGATAACCTGAGTGATTGATAAAATTCACCATAGGAAAATAGTCTTCGAATATGGCACGTTGACTTTCATCACACGCCACGAAAACCTCATTTCCATTGCACAAAAACAAATCTATCAAGGGGATACAGCGCGAAACATGGCCCATACCCCAATTCAAAGGTGAGATCAAAATTCGCTTGTTATGAATATCGCTTGGCAACATTTTCCGAAGTTAAACACGAATTCTGAGAAATGATGAACGAATTTTTCATTTTTTTAATTGTCATTCCCAACTTTGCATTTATCTTTAACGTTCATAACAACAATAAACACTCAGACTCATGTTCGATAAAAATGAATTTAAAAAATATGCTACCAAACATGTTGGTTTGACAAGCATGCATGTTGATCACTATATTGAATCTTCACTTACACCTTATATCATCGAAGAACGTCCGATGAACATGACTCAAATGGATGTTTTTTCTCGTTTGATGATGGATAGAATCATCTTCCTAGGTACAGGAATCGATGATTATGTTGCCAACATTATCAATGCGCAATTATTATTCTTAGAATCAGTTGACGCGAAGAAAGACATTCAAATTTACTTGAATTCACCTGGAGGATCAGTTTATGCTGGTTTAGGAATTTATGATACAATGCAATACATCAAGCCAGATGTCGCTACAATTTGTACGGGAATGGCTGCTTCTATGGGAGCTGTATTAATGTGCGCAGGTGCAGAAGGAAAACGCTCGGCATTGAAACATGCTCGTGTGATGATTCACCAACCTTTAGGTGGTGCGCAAGGACAAGCATCTGATATCGAAATCACAGCACGTGAAATTCAAAAATTAAAGAAAGAATTGTACGATATTATTGCTCATCATTCTCACCAAACTTATGATAAAGTTTGGGCCGATTCAGATCGTGATTATTGGATGACGGCTGAAGAAGCAAAAGCATATGGAATGGTCGACGAAGTTTTGTTGCGCAATCCAAAATAATACTATTTAAAATGTTAATCATAAAGCCCTGCCGTTATCAAACGGTGGGCTTTTTTGTCAAATAATACCATGTCAAAAAAAGAATCAGGTTGTTCGTTTTGCGGAAGATCACGCAGTGAGGTTGGAATACTTATCGCTGGTGTTTCTGGGCACATTTGCGAAAGTTGTATCACCCAAGCACACACAATTATCAAAGAAGAAGATATCCAAGGAGCATCCTCTTCAAAAGATGATGATCAGGTGAACATTTTAAAGCCTACAGAGATTAAGTCGAAATTGGATGAATACGTAATTGGTCAGGAAGATGCGAAGAAGGTACTTTCTGTGGCTGTTTACAACCATTACAAGCGATTGAATCAACCGGTTCGAAAAGATGATGTGGAAATTGAAAAATCTAATGTCATTTTAGTTGGGCGCACAGGTACAGGAAAAACATTATTAGCAAAAACAATTGCGAAAATGCTAAATGTACCTTTCTGCATAGCTGATGCAACAGTTCTTACAGAAGCAGGTTATGTTGGTGAAGACGTTGAATCCATTTTATCCCGTTTACTTCAAGCTGCTGATTACAATGTAAATGCTGCTCAAAAAGGAATTGTTTTCATTGATGAAATTGATAAGATTGCACGTAAAAGTGATAACCCATCCATTACTCGTGATGTTTCTGGTGAAGGTGTTCAACAAGCTTTATTGAAATTATTAGAAGGTTCGGTTGTTAATGTTCCACCGCAAGGAGGAAGAAAGCACCCTGAACAAAAAATGATACAAATCGACACAAAAAACATCTTGTTTGTCTGCGGTGGTGCTTTTGACGGTATTGAGCGAATTATTGCGAATCGCGTGAATCGACAAACAATTGGTTTTTCGACGAATGAAGAAGAGCGTATCGATTCAGAAAGTCTATTGAAATACATTAATCCAACAGACATAAAAACCTTTGGATTGATTCCCGAATTAATTGGTCGTTTCCCTGTATTGACATATTTAGAGCCACTTGATGCTGCGAGTTTAAAGCGCATCATGACAGAACCAAAAAACGCATTGGTAAAACAATATTTGCGTTTGTTCGAAATTGATGGTGTTAAACTGAGTATCGATGCAAATGTGCTTGATTTTATCGTTACGAAAGCGATTGAGTTCAAACTTGGCGCAAGAGGTTTACGTTCAATTTGTGAAGCAATCTTAAATGATGCCATGTACGAATTGCCATCAAAGAATGAGAGTGAATTTAGATTGACGTTGGACTATGCAAGTGCACAGTTTAACAAATCTAAAATGGCAAAACTAAAAGTAGCGTAGGTTTAAAGCTACTTCTTTTTATCTATTCTAAACTTACAGTATTTGATCACACTTCCTTTGGCTGTGAACAGCTTTTCGTAGTGCGTTTTGATATGGAATATATCGCGCGTTACTTCATCCAGGTTTTCGGGAAGCGTTCCGTATAAATCCCAAGTAAGTTCCAAAAGCTCATAGTTATGCTCGTGGATTTGTTCCTCAGTATATTCAAACAGAATGTCTGAATCGGTTTTCATGTGCACAATTCCTTGTGGTTTCAGGATTTTTCGATAGCGTTCAATGAATCGTGGCGACGATAAGCGTTTGTTTACTTTCTTTGGTTGTGGATCGGAAAATGTCAACCAAATTTCATCGACTTCTTTCTCTTCAAAACAATCAGTGATAAATTCCACCTTTGTCCGAAGAAAGGCGACATTACTCAAACCATCTTGGATTGATTCTTTGGCGCCGATATACATTCGAGCTCCTTTGATATCAACACCAATAAAATTTTTATCTGGAAAATGCTTCGCTAATCCAAGTGAATATTCACCTTTACCGCAACCTAGTTCTAGAACAATCGGATTGTCATTTTTGAAATACTCAGATCTCCACTTTCCTTTCATCTCATATTCTTCCCCGATTACCGGTTCAAAAACATTCGAAAATTCCTTCATTGCAGCGAAGCGACGTATTTTATCTTTTCCCATGGCGCAAAGTTAATCGACCATTTTTAATTGTCAATTGACATTTCAATAAAATAACCTGTGTGCTTGCGAATATTTAAGACCTCTCCTCCATCAAAAATTAAGTATTGACCTTTAATTCCCTTCAGAAAACCTTTAATCTCAGGTGTTTTATCAAAAGATAAACTCTTCACTTTTTCTGGAAATTCAATTACGGGATAGTTCAGCGAAATAATTTCATCATCTTCCGAGAAAAACTGCGTCAAATCAGCTGGCAACTGGTCATGTAAATTCCATTTTTCCTCGACCAAATCAATCGTATCATCCACTTCGTTCTTTAGCATGCGCTGCCAGTTCGTTTTATCGGAATAAAATTCCTTCAAAGCAACTTCTAATATCCCCGCTTCATAGCGATTAGGAGTTTCAGCCAGACGAATAGCGGCACTTGCACCTTGATCAATCCAACGTGTGGGAACCTGTGTGATTCGCGTAACACCAACTTTAACGATATCGGAAGCCGCTAAATAAACAATATGGGGTGTGTTGTGATTTCTTTCTTCCCAAGCAGGATCTCTTCCTTCACCTAAATGAGCCCGACAAAGTTCTGGTCGTATATTGCATTCAGCAGCTTCAGGTGCGGATATAAAACAATTGTAACAAAAGCCATCACCAAACGATTTCTTCGTAATTTTTGCGCAGGATGAACAATGAATTTGACCATTCCACGAAAGCGAAATATTCTGTCCAATAAGCTGATTCATCAATACCTTATCAGATAAATTTAAAGCATACTGAATAGTATCACCCAAGGCGACATGCATTTTATGTAATTTACCCGAAATCATTCTTTTTCAGGTAAAATGTTCATTTTATCAGCAAAATGATAGCAGTAATCTCTTAAATCTTCACTAATTAAACTTTCTCCCGTTGCTTTTTCAAATGAATCAGCCATGGTCAATAAAGTTTGATGAAAGAATTGCTTCATTTCTTCGATACTCATCTCTTTGGTCCAAAGATCAATTTTCATTGTATTATTGTCTCTTGGATCCCATAAGGACAATAACATTGCCTTCGCTGGCGCTGCTTCAACATTGCCATCAGCAGCTGACCATTTCATACCAATTGGTAAATTATTTTCATTTAAACCAACTTGAATGTTGATTGTGGAGGTTCTTACGATTTTATCTTCCATAGTTAATCAATCTCATATTCTGCAAGAATTGCAGTGTAAGGTGTATTTATTATTTCTTTCACAGAAACCTGTTTAATTTCCATGTATTTCTGCACCATTCTCAATCCAAAAAATTGACCCAATCTGTCTGGACCTTTCTCTGGGAACCCAGCGGTAAAAGGTGCATCATTCAGTAAATTTGTTTTAATTCGCTCATCTGTTTTGAAAAGCTTTTTCTCATCAACCAAGTATTTCCAATGTTGGTATTCATTGTTAACCGCCCATTGAAATTCTTCAGTTGAATAACGCAAAATGTGAGCAATATCTTTCTCTGGGAAAGCCGCTTGGGTCAAATACAAAATTTTACCCCAATTAATCATTTCTTCCACTAAATTCCCCTCTACTTCTTCCACATAATGAGTCATAACCCAAGCACAAATAGCATCTCTTGTGAGGTATTTCTCATCCAAACCTTCCTTCATCCATTCATAAAACTGATCTGCAGGTAATTCTTGAATAACATCCGTCTCTTTTCCTAAGTAGCGTTCTAAACCAATTCCAATCTCGGTTTCTGTACAAAATGCATTGGAAGCATAAAATGAATTCATGAACACAATACTCTTCGGAATCTTACCAGCAGGTATGTGAAATTTTATTCGCTTAAATCCCTCTTCAATCTCCATTTTCTGAGTTGTGAGATTTGAAAATTTTTCTTCAATTCGATTGCTAACTCTTTTTACATAATCATCATTCAAAAAAGCCGTAAAACTTCTGTAAAATGCAGTGTCTGAAACATTTCCAATACCTAGACAATACCCCAATTCATAATCGTAAATATTTCCGATATCATTTTTATACTTCTTGTGGAGTGAAATAATCTGCGCAGAATCAGCATGCACAAAGGAAGAGTCAATATTGTAAAACTGGATGTCGACTTTTACATCACTTGCGTCAATGTCCAAGGGATCATGTGAACATGATGAAAAAATCACAATTCCCAGAATGAATGTACAAATACTTTTTAGAGTCATTATTATTCTTTATTTTCGTAGCCAAAAATAAGCATAATCAACCTTTTTAACCATTAAATTAACAGAACTAAAAATAGACTTTATGAAAAAGCTGATTTATTCATTTGTTGGATTATTTATTTTAACTAATTCATTTGCGCAAGAAGCTGCTGATAAGAAAGTTCAAGCTGGACTAATTTTAGGTTCCGGTCTTGCTATTCAAAAAGTAGGTACTAACTATATCGCGACAAATGGCGTTGGTTCTGACCTAACAATTGGTGCCAATGTCAACTTTGGACTAACTGAAACAATTGCCTTTACAACAGGTGCTGAATTTGACTTTTCGACACTAAAATACAAAGCTGATGCATATAAAGGAAACAATGTTTACTATTGGTACAACGATAGAGAAATACTTGAATTGAACGAAGTAGATGGTACAAATGCAAATCACCAATTATTTGAATTAATGGAGCGACGTCAAAAAGCGGTTTATTTAACTATTCCTACAATGCTAACTTTTCGCACAAATTTCATTGGTTACTTTAGATATTTTGGAAAATTTGGTTTAAGAAATAGCTTTCTTCTTAAAAGTTCATCTTTTGACAAAGGGTATGATTTAAATCCTAATTCGCCTGATGGAACAAAAAGTGGAAGTGTTAATTTGGATGAAATGAAGGCTCCAGGTGAAATGTTTTTCTTTAAATCAGCAGTTGGTTTAGCTGGAGGTGCAGAATGGAATTTTACAGGTTCAACTTGTTTAATGGCTGAAATTGGTTTTTACTACGGTTTCACACCTTTGCACACTAACAGAAATATTGATAAAGACAATAATTATCTATTTGCTGCAACTATTGCAGATCCAGTTACTAGCAAAACGAATTTCAATAACAAAGCAACACAAAGTCAATTGATGTTCAAGTTATCTATCTTGTTTTAAGTACTTTGAAGGAAAAAGAAATTTGTAATTTTATTGAAGCCTGGCTTAACGATTATGTCGAAAAAGCTGGGCTTTCTGGTTTTATAATTGGTATTTCAGGAGGAATTGATTCTGCTCTTACATCAACATTGTGCGCTCGAACTGGAAAAAAGACTGTTTTGCTAAATATGCCGATCCGTCAAACAAGTGCAGAATACGGGCGAGCAAAAGAACATATTGAAGATTTAAAACAAAAGTATTCGAATGTAGAAACAATGGAGATCGACCTAACTTCTATATTTGGTTTATTCGAGCAGACATTACCAAAAGCAGTGCAAGATGACCATTTATCAATGGCTAATTCTAGAGCACGAATCCGCATGACCACGCTCTATGCTGTAGGACAAACGAACAAATGTTTGGTGGTTGGAACAGGAAATAAGATTGAAGATTTTGGTGTAGGTTTTTTTACAAAATATGGCGATGGCGGCGTTGATATTAGTCCGATTGCTGATCTAACAAAAACTGAAGTAAAAAAATTAGCTACTGAGTTAAATGTTGTGTCATCAATTTTATTAGCAAAACCAACAGATGGCTTGTGGGAAGATGGTCGCAGTGATGAAGATCAACTTGGTGCTAGTTATCCCGAATTAGAATGGGCGATGAACTTTAAAGGTGATAGTGATTCTGTAACCGAACGCGAGAAAGAAGTTCTGAATATCTATAAAAGATACAACCGAATGAACAAACATAAAATGGAACCAATTCCAGTCTGTTTGATTCCGAGCAATTTAAAATAATAATAATTCAAATGATTAAAATAACCTTTTATCTAATGTTTCTGCTAGTTGCAGTGAGCTCTTTCGCACAAACAGACTTTGGAAATTACAAAACATTACAGTCCAAAGGTGTCATTCCAGAAGACTTTACAAAATCGACAAAATCGAAGTTAGACGATGATTTAGCCCAGAAAAAAACAGATTTAACTGCAAGTCAAGAAAAAATTCTCTTTGAAGGAACCAATTATGCTATTGATGAGCTTCTTCACTCTGGACTTGTAGTTTATGGTGATGAAATTTCGAAATATGCAACTGAAATTGTTGATAGACTGTTACGAAACGACCCTTCTTTGAGAACTGAATTGCGCATTTATACGATAAAATCGAATGAAACTAATGCCTTTTCAACTGATCAAGGAATCATATTTGTTACAACTGGTCTGATGTCGCAAATTACATGTGAAGCGCAATTGGCTTTCGTATTAGCGCATGAAATTGCACATTATCAAAAAAAGCACGTTTTAGAAACGTTCGATTGGAAATTGAAAAACGCACGTCACAGCGATCAGATTGTCAAATTGAGTAATTATTCGAAGGAGAAAGAATTTGAGGCTGACAAAGGCGGATTAGCACTCTACAGCGCAGCGGGTTACGGTAAAGATTATGTGTTTGAAACATTCGATGTACTGATGTACTCTTATTTACCGTTTGATGATATTGAATTTCCTTTTGCTTATTTCAATTCAACGAACATGTATGTTCCGACGAGCTTGTTTCCTAAAAAGAAATATGAAATCAAAGCAATTGAAGATTATGATGACTCCAACAGTTCACATCCGAACATTAAAAAGCGCAAAGAAGCTGTTGAAAAGGAAATTGACTCCTATTCTAATTGGGAAACTGCTGATCAATATTTAGGACAAAATCGTTTTGAGACGGTGCGTAACATCGCTCGTTTTGAATCTGTTCGTACCGATTTATTAGACGCTAGTTTCGGCTCTGCTCTATATTCTGTTTTCCTTTTAGAACGCGATTTTCCAACCTCTGCGTATTTAAAGCGAATGAAGGCTCAAATTTGGTTGAATCTTATGCTTTATAAAAAACAGAACAAGAGCAATAAGACAATTGATAATTCATCCGATTTAGAGGGTGAGTCAGCAGCGGTTCATTTCCTTTTGAAAAAGTTAACAAAGGATGGAATGACAACCTTGGCATTACGCCAAGTGTACGATCTGCACAAACAATACCCAGAAGATGAAGAAATAAGTGCAGTTTATGCTAAATTCATTAAGGATCTTGCCGAAATAAAAACATTTAAAATAGAAAATTATTCAAAGAAGAAATTTAGTGAAGCAGCTAACGATTTTTTAAAGGACAAAACTGATACAACAGTTCAATTGCCGGACACAGTGAAATCAGGTTCGAAATATGATCGAATTAAAAAGAAAAAAAATGTCGATAATGCTTCAAACTTTGATACCACAAAATTCTATTTATACGGAATAGGTGATTTACTTGCAGATTCGTCCTTTCTACAAGCATACAATTCAAACATAGAACTTGTTAAGAAACTTGAAGAGGAAAAAGAACAATTTGAAATCCTAAGTCAATCGGAACGTAAGAAAGCCATTGCGAAAGAACAAGATAATCATTTAAGATTGGGACTAGAAGAGGTAATTGTCGTTGAACCAAAAGTCTATAGTTACAAAGCAAACAGTTTAGACCCTATAAAATCAGAAAAAATTGAAGGAATTTTTTCTGAATCTATAGAAAGCGCAGCTGACGATTTAGGTGTAAAAGTTTATCCTATAGATCGCAGAACTCTTTCCTCGAAAGGCACCGAAGGATTTAATGAAAGAAATACGCTTATTTCGTTTTTAACTCAAATTGCTCAAGAGGATGATATCAATGCGTTTCCGGCAGATTTTCAGGCATTAAAAGAAATTCGACAAAATTACGGTACCAATAGAGTTATGTTCTCCCTTGTAGAACACAGCAGAAGTGCTGATATTAATTGGTGGCTTGTTGCTGGAAGTGCATTTATTTATCCAACATTGCCTTTTACATTAGGAATGTATCTTCCAATGAAAATATTCAAAAGTAATCACATGGAAATGAACGTAATTATTCTTGATTTAGAAAAAGGAATTGCAGAAACAGGACAGAGTTATTACTGGAATGAACCAACTTATAAACATAATTTAGGTTCACACATGTTTAATATTTTCAATACGCTGAAATCAAAACCATTATAATAATCTTATGAAATTTTTAATCGTCACAATTTTTGCCTGTCTATTTCAATATTCGGTAATAAGTCAAAATACTGGTTTATATGGTAAACGAACTTTTATCGAGGTAAACACGGTAAGCAATATGCCTATTTTTAGTTGGCTTCTCTACGATAACAAAGGATATAGCGCTTCTGGTGCAGGAAATAGTTTGATTCAAAAAAAGGATTTATTCGATTACGGTTTTAGATTATCCATCGGAAGATCAGGTAAAAAAAATACTGGGTTCAGTTTTGAAGTAGGTTACAGTTTTACCAATCTTGCAACCCCGGAATATGCTAGTTTAGAAGATTACACGAGTGTATCTTACAAACATGAACGATTGGATGTAAAAACCTTCTCATTTATGCCGAAAATAGAATTTACTTCAAAAGGTGGAACGCTACCTGTCGGTTTAAATCACCAAATAGGATTCGGCATATCTTCGAGTAAAATTATTGAAAAGGATTACAATTATCAAGTTTTTAATTACGCTGGGCAGCTAACAAATGAGGAAGTTGCTTCTTTTTCGAAGAATTTAGTCAACTATGAAAACAAATATAGCGGGATGACCTTTTTATATGCCTTTAACATCAGGACTCCTTTATCGAAAAGCCTAATGATAAACTATGGTATACGTTATACCTTGAATCTAAAGAATATGTTTGTTAGTGATATTGGGACCGATCAAAAATATTATCCAGAGGATGAAGTGAGAACAGATCTAAAACGAATGAGATTAACGAATGTACTTTCATTCAACTTAGGATTCACTTATGCTCTTTAAGCTTCAGGAGCTAAACGCAATACTATTCCATCGATTTCATCTGAGATATGGATTTGACATCCTAAACGACTATTTGCTTTAACAAAAAAGGCTTGATCAAGCATGTCTAATTCAGCATCTGATTGCTCGGGCAATGCAGTTTCAGATTCTAAGTAACATTGACAAGTTGCGCACATCGCCATACCGCCGCATTCACCAAGAACTGGAAGCTCGTATGCTTTACATAGTTCCATGATATTCATATTCATATCAGTTGGTGCTACTAATTCATGTGGATTATCCTCTCTATCGATGATTGTTACTTTGATCTCGTTCATTGTTATTTTTTTTTGCAAAGATATTATTTCCTTAGATTTAGTTGTAAATCCTCAAAAGATTTGATCCATTAAAAACCGTTTGATATTGTCGTAAACCAAATTCCGAATCGGCAATTGGTGAACCATCATACATCGAATACCTGGCCGTAGAACAAGAATCGATTAGAGTTAAAAAGTTATCTGCGTCTGGATACAATGGTTCTGGACACAATCCGTCTGGATCCGCTGGAGAGTGACGATCAAAAGCAACAAATTCATCTATCGCGCGACGATAAACAATAATCCCTCTTGAACCGCCATTGACGTATGTATACCCTCCTACACCGATCAATCCGTTATAACTAGGTAAATTAATATCAATTGTTATATCAAATGTAATACTAGGGACAGGATGATTTTTATTTTTCTTGCATCCAGAAAAAATCAAAATTAAACTGAAAATTAAAAATAATTGTAACTTCATTGCGTTGAATTCTTTTGTAAATATATGAAGATTAAAACGCAATTCATCGTCTTTTTATTGTTAGTGTTCAGTTTAACACTATCAAATTGTGCATCTCATAAACCAGGTCAAACTCCGGGATCGGTTGAAGAAGCAGAAGCAGTTTTAGCGAAACAAGCTAAAAAGAATTCAAAAGAAGCCAAAAAGGCTCAAAAAGCGGCTTATAAACATTATTGGTCCCTACAATCGAAAGAAGCCAGAAAGTCCATTAAACAGAATAAAAAGCGCAATAAACGCATGGCTAAAGCACGAAAAGGGTAAAACTAATCTAGCGCGAATAATTCTTCGGTAGTTTTTTCCCATTTTTCCATTTCTCCATCCAGCAACTTCTTGATAGTATCGTAATCACTCAAAACTTTTGCCGCATTAGCTTCATCTGAATAATCAAGATTGGCAATAACAACATCCATTTCTTTTAATTTGATTTCGTATTCTTCAATTGCCTTTTCAGCTTTACTCAATTGGTTATTTAATTGAGTTTTTAAGCGTTTTTGTTCTTTTGCCTCTTCGTACGTCAGTTTTTGTTCAACAGGCTTCTCAGCGACTACCTCTTCTTGCTTAATTTTCTGAGGATTTGGCGCTTTAACATCCTGGAAAGATTGCATTTTTTGCTCTAGAAATTCCTTGACACCAAAATGGTGAATTTTCAACGTTTTATTATCAATATCCCAAATACGATTTGTTAATCCGTCTAAGAATTCTCTATCGTGGGAAACTACAATAAAAGTACCTTCATAGCTCTGCAACGCTTGTTTTAATACTTCCTTACTTTGAATATCCAAATGATTTGTAGGCTCATCTAGAATTAAGAAGTTACTCGGACTTAACAGCAATTGACATAGTGCTAACCGTGTGCGCTCTCCGCCTGATAATACTCCAACACGCTTGTCCGTATCCTCACCAGAAAACAAGAATGCACCTAAGATAGAACGTAAATCCTTTCTAATATCTCCACGAGCGACGTCATCTACCGTTTCGTATACTGTTTTTGTAGGATCCAATTGTTCTGCTTGATCTTGTGCGAAATAAGTAATATTTGCATTGTGACCATAATTTACTTGACCATCACCATCAATTGAGTTCATTACTCTTTTAAGTAATGTTGATTTACCAACACCATTTGGACCTAGTAAGGCAATTTTCTCCCCACGACCAACTGTAATATTAATATGTTTGAAAATAACTTTATCTCCATAGGTTTTACCCATATCGATTAACTCTAAGACCAGTTTTCCCGGTTGAACGCTTAAAGGAAAAGCAATCTTCATTTTGGCAACACCATCGTTATCCACTTCGATACGCTCAGTTTTATCTAATTTCTTAATTAAACTCTGAGCAAAAGCTGCCTTATTCTTCTTAGCACGAAATTTATTAATGAGCTCTTCAGTATGTTTGATGTCTTTATCTTGCTGCTTCTTCATGCGATCTAAGCGCTCTGATTCTTCAGCACGATAAATCTTATACTTCGAATAAGCAAAAGGATAATCAAGCACTTTTCCTAAACTGATTTCTAAGGTTCGTTTCGTTACGTTATCTAAAAACAAACGGTCATGGGAAATGACAATAACGGCACCTTCGAATTTCTGAAGATAATCCTCTAACCAACTAATAGAAATAATATCCAAGTGATTGGTTGGCTCATCTAGTAAAATAACATCAGGACGATTTACCAATATTTTTGCCAACTCGGCACGCATTTTCCATCCTCCAGAAAAAGTATTGAGACTGCGATTCGTTTCTTCTTCATAAAATCCTAAACCCTTCAAAACCGAAATTACTCTTTCTTCCCATGAATTCCCTTCATTCAATTGAAAGGAATGGTTCAGTTCCGATAATTCATCTAGCATGGCCAAATAAGAATCAGATTCGTAATCTGTGCGGTTAACCAAATCTACATTAAGTTCTTCTAGGCGATCTTTCAGCCGAGTCAAAAGTTCGTTTGATTCTAATAGATAATTCTTGACACTTCTTTCGGAATCAATTTTGATTTCTTGCGTTAAAAATCCAACAACACAATCTTTGGGTCTATGAATTTTACCTTCAGTTGGTTGATCCCAATTTGCCAATAATTTCAACATAGTTGACTTACCAGCACCGTTTTTTCCTACTAATCCAATTTTATCTCCTTTCTTAATTTGAAAAGAAACATTCTGAAATAAATAACCTTGGGGTAAATGAACTCCAATTTGTTCAAGATTTATCATGGCGCAAAGATACGTCGAAGCAAACAAATAGGCATAAAAAAGCCCCGGATAATCCGAGGCTTTCTTTTAATTTGTTTTAGAAACTCCAAACATCGTGTTCGATAGTTCGAATTTCTTCTTTAATCTTATCTGATTCCATCAATGCATCAACTCCCGTTCTATAGCTATCTACTTTACGATCGTATACGTTACTTGATTTATAGATGGTACTGTTGAAACGACGTTTCCAGAACACATCATCAAAACTCATCCATTGCGCATCATTTTTATCGTTGTAAACGAAATAGTTGTTCAATACGAAACGGCAGTGTGGGAAATATAACCAAAATAAGTCTTTCAACCCTTTGATACTTTTTTGTCCCGTTGCTTCATTTGTTTCGATATCGTAAACTACTGGTGCAATAGCTAAAATACGTACATCCAAAACCGATCTTTCTTTATCAAAGAACCAATCTTCTTTTATTTTGTACTGTACGATATCTTTGGATACATACCACATCGTATCACGATTAGGGTAAACCATCTCTTCAATACCTTCTGCATTCACTTTAATTAATGGATCTCCAAACTCATCTGTCAAAGGAACATCTGATTGTGGGCCCAAGTAACCGAAGAAGTACACTAACTGTTCGCGGTAAGCAGAATCAGTATAGAAGTTCATTCCTGGTAGTGGATCAACAGGGTATTTTAACTGATCTCCATCTTTTTCACCGAATACATTGTATGGGTTATAAGGCGAGAACAATCTCAAGTCACCATTCAAAACGTGATTACGCAATACTGTCCAAAGACTCCAACGCGTTGCATTTCGAATCCAACGTCCTTCCAACGTAATTTCGTCAAAAGGATAATATAAATTGTGATTAATCTTTTCTCTTAAGTCAATGTATTGCCATACACGCTTACTCCAGATTACATCTGCCTCGCGAACATATTCGTAAGGAATCAATCGCTTCGTAGGGATATGCTCTGCAATATACACCCCGTCCACAATCCCGTCTGTAGGAACGTTCACTGGTCCTCCGTTGAGTTCTTCCAACTGAGCCATTGTGTTCCAAGAAAGGAATACCGCCACACTAAACAATAGACTTTTCATAATCACTCTTTTTTTAATTCTTATAAAGTAAAGGCTCCACCTTTCTTACGCATAACACCATCTGGTCCAACCACTGATGTCATGAATCCGATAACGCTTCCTGGTTTTGCTTGCTTCAACAAAGAAATCGCTTGTGGGCTTAACGTATTTCCAGAACCTTTTGGTGGTGCTCCTGGTGCACCTGGAATTGATAACTCCCAAGATTTGATTGAGAATGTTGCATTCAACGGAATTTCCGGTGGATATTTAGCAAACAAACGCGTTTCATTTCTTGACCCTTTTTCGCCGTCTTTAGCAGCTCCCCAATACAATGATGGATCTGGTAGACGAGACACACGGAATTTGAAAGTACCTAAAGAAGCTGTCTTATTTGTAACTGAACTTTTTCCCGATACAGTAATCGAACATTCTTTCCCTTTAGCTGGACTTCCAATCCAATATTGTCCTGATTTAGTTAAGCTAACTCCGCTACCTGAAAGGATTGTTTGGTCGTAACCAGAAGCAACTCCATCAACTTTGTTAGGGTAACCGATATAAAGAACGTTTAATTCAGGTAAAGATACAGTTCCCATTGGTTTCATAATCTTAATGTTCTTTTCCCAGTTCTCTGTTTTTGGAACACCTGATTTATTTTTAATAGTAATAGTTCCTTTCAACGTCATTTCTGAAGCTCCACTCGCTTTCATACGAATGTAACCTTTACCATCACGTGTTTCAGAAACAGTACCACCTTGCACAGTAACTTCTGGTTGCTTATCACTATCGTAAGCAGCCATTAATACCTGAACTTCGATATCATCTCCATTATTTGCTAAGTCTGGACCATAAGCCAAAGCCATGATTTTGTTGAACGAGTATTCTCCTCCACCTACACGGCTTCTGATTAAAGAGACAGCATCAGCTCTAGCAGTTAAGATCTCTTTTTGCAAAGAAGATAATGATGCAATTGCAGCTACAACCGGTGTATGGTCAAAAGTTTTACCAATCCAGTGCACATTAGGCACATCATGCACAACACTTCTTTCAGGTTTTGTCAAAGAAATATAAATCTTTTTGATAGCCTCTTTATCATCTTGAGCAACATTTGAGCTTTCAATAGCTTTATCAACTTGCTTAGACAAATCTTTCATGTCTTTGTAAGCATTGATTTCAGGAGCTTTGAAGTTGTAAGGCGGCATTCCTTTCTCAACAATTACAGAACTTGCTATTAAAGAAGTCAATTCTTTACGGTAACCATTATACGATTTCCATAATTCAACACCTTTTCCAGTTGGATTAGTAATGTCTTCACCAATGATAATACGCATTGCTTCGTCATACTTGTCCATACCTTCAACGTGCTCCAATTTCATACGAATTGGCTTTAACGGCTCGTTCTTAGCATCATAAGCTTTGAAAATGATACTTTTCTCTGCACCAACAGTTTTTACATCTTCTCCACATTCAGTTAAAATTTCGATTTTTAAATCATCGATCATTTTAATACGTGCAGCTGTGATTTTGTCGATCTCAGAAACAGTTTTCATTAACTTTATAGCTTTTAGTTGAAGATCTTTTTGGGTTTTATCCTCAGATACTTCTTTCAAAGCTTCATATTTTTCTTGACCGCGTGTAAATTCGTTCTCGTTCGAAATTTGAATATTTTCTTCGATTGCTACGAATGCGTCAAGAATTGATTTAGATACGTTCAATGCCAAAAGTGCAGTAAGCACCAGGTACATCATCCCGATCATCTTTTGTCTAGGGGTTTCTTTTCCTCCTGCCATGATTAATTACGTTTTATTGGTTAACAATAAAGTTCAATTCGAATAACTCATTTTAATCGTCAAACGATTAACCACGAGTTATTGTCATAGCTTTTAACATATTACCGTAAACGTTGTTTAGGTCAGTTAAGTTCTTAGACAACATTGCCATATTCTCTTTGTACAAGCGAGTATCTTCTGTCGAAGCAGCAAGATTAGCCATCATTTCTGTAACTTGAGATTGGAATTTCTCAGTTGCCTCAAGATGAGAAGAAGAACCTTTTAATTGAAGTTCATAAACATTGTTCAATGCAGATAGGTTCTTAGAAACCTTTTGCATTTGTTCACCGAATGATTCACCTTCTTTCGCATCAGAAGTCATACCACTAATAGAAACAGACGCTCTTTCATAAGCTTCAGATAAGTTAGAAACTTTATCAGAAGCAGCTTGCAAACTAGATACGTAAGAATCAGTTGCTGCAGCCGCAGATGTCACACCTTTTAATTGTGCAGCATTGTCGCCTAACTGTCTCATTCCATCACCTAAACGCTCTAACAATGCGCTGTCAATTTTAGCTTCAGCTAACATTTTGTCTAATTCGTCAGTGATGCTCGCACCTTTCTTCGATTTAGAAACAGCAGAATAATCTAATTCATCTGCATGACCCAATGCTAACTCTGGGTATACAAGCTCCCAATTTGGATCTTCATGAATTGGTTCAAATGCTGAGAACATGAAGATTAATGCTTCCGTACTCAAACCAACTACTAGCATAGGCCCTGCAAATGGCCAGTGCATAATTTTAAACATCGCCCCAATAATTACGATTGCCGCTCCAAATCCATAGAGTTTCGACATAAACAATTTCCATCCTTTACTTCCTGGTTTCATAGTTTTCCTTGTTTTTAGGTTTTACAAAATTTACTCTTACTACTTTATTTGTTTGTTGTATTCTAAATTTTATTCAATTACTTAAGTTGAATATCACTTCGAATTTCTTCTCCACCTTCTCTTGAGAAGTCGCGGCCTCCTCTTCCT
>JAIOZF010000056.1 GCA_021740745.1 Crocinitomicaceae bacterium
GAAATATCTAAAGAATTTTCGATAAATCTCCAGTGATTAAAATAGCGATAGGATAGTTGATTTCCGTTGATTTCTATTCCTCCCCAGTCCTTTTTAGTGTAAAACCGGTAGTTGAGCAAAAAATACATGAAGCTTAGAATGAATCCTAAAACGCTCAGAATCAAAACGCCTATACCAACTGATTGTTGAATTTGTTGTTCACTCGCATGATAAGAAATAGGAGAATTCAGCATTTGAATTCCAAAAGCAACCAATCCCAAACAAAATCCACCGACAAAAATCAGCACAACAGTGTGCATATGGTTATTTCCAATGGTGTAAGGGAATTGTGACAAATTGATAGAAGTTTAATCTTCAAATTTTTTGAAAACAACACTCGCAATATGACCGCCAAATCCAAAAGTATTACTCATCGCATAGGTCATCTCTTTGGCTTTCGCTTTGCCCATCGGGAAATCAAACAATTCGTTGAAATCAGGTTCCATGTCTGTGGTATTGATCGTTGGAGGAACCATTCCTTCTTTTAATGCCATTACACATGCAATTCCTTCAATCGCTCCAGCAGCACCTAACAAGTGACCTGTCATCGATTTAGTGGCAGAAACAGAAAGAGATTTGTGATTTCCAAAAACGCGTTTTGCAGCAATCAATTCGGAATTATCACCTTGTGGAGTTGATGTCGCATGCATATTAATGTAATCAACTTGTTCAGCTGTAATTCCAGCTTCGCGCATTGCTTCCACCATTCCCAGTACAGCTCCGTCACCTTCCGGATGTGTTCCAGTTAAATGATAGGCATCAGCAGCCATTCCGCCACCTACAATTTCTCCATAAATGATTGCCCCTCGGCGCTTTGCATGTTCATATTCTTCCAGAATCATTGCTCCTGCACCTTCGCCCATCACAAAACCATCACGGTTAATGTCAAATGGTCGAGACGCAGTTTCTGGTGAATCATTGCGGGTAGAAAGTGCTTTCGCAGAGGAGAATCCACCAATAGCTGATTGATTAATAGCTGCTTCCGATCCACCTGAAATAATCATATCCGCTTTATCCCACTTAATATAATTGAAGGCTTCTATCAAAGCTGTATTCGATGTTGCACAAGCAGAAACGGGACAAAAATTCACGCCACGTAAGCCATATTTAATGGAAATTATTCCCGAAGCGATATCCACCAAAATACGCGGAATGAAGTAAGGCGTGAAACGGGGAGTTCCGTCGCCACTGCAAAATTCCATCATCTGATCCTGGAATGTTTGAATACCTCCATTTCCTGAACCCCAAATAACACCAATACGGTCTTTGTTTAAGGTGTCAAAATCAATTTTACCGTGCTCAACTGCTTCGGCGACCGCCACAAGTGCATACTGAGAAAAAGAATCGTATTTGCGAATTTCCTTCACATCAAAGTGATCTTTCGGATCGAAATTTTTCAATTCACACGCAAAAGTGGTTTTGAATTTTGACGTATCAAACTTTGTGATTGGAGCAGCACCGCTTACCCCATTTTTCAAATTCGTCCAATAGTCAGTTAAATTATTTCCAATTGGTGTCAACGCACCTATTCCAGTAATTACTACTCGTCTCATGCTTGTAAAATTAGGGTCTCATTAAAAGTCTCAACTCTCGGTTCTCGGTTCTCGGCTCTCAATTCTCAGAGAAATCCAAGTTCCAATTTCGCCTCTTCGCTCATCATGTCTTTGTCCCACGGTGGATCAAACACGATGTTCACTTTCGCCGATGTAACACCATCGATGGCTGCAACCTTATCTTCCACTTCTTTCGGCATACTTTCCGCCACTGGACAATTTGGTGACGTCAATGTCATTTCGATGGTAACGTTTTTATCTTCGTCAATTCGCACCTCATAAATCAACCCCAATTCAAACACATCCACAGGAATCTCAGGATCGTAGATTGTTTTTAACACCTCTACAACCGTATTCTCTAATTTTATAATTTCTTGTTCCATTTTTTTTTTATTTCAAAGTCACTCCAATTCTCTGCTCTCGGTTCCGTTCCGCCCTCGGTACAATCCTCAAAAGCGGATTACTCGGTCGGCTCTCTAATCTCTAATCTTTATTCTCCATACTCCACTTCAATGCTGCCATTTTCAATTTATTCACCATGCTCAACAAACCGTTTGCACGAGTAGGAGAGAGGTGTTCTTGTAAACCGATATCGTTAATGAAATGTAAATCTGCTGTAGCAACATCTGCTGGTGACTCATTGTTTAAAACACGAATCAACAAACCGATAATTCCTTTCGTAATAATTGCATCCGAATCTGCTGTAAACTGCATTTTGCCGTCAACAACTTCTGCATCTAACCACACACGCGACTGGCATCCCGGAATCAATCGATCTTCCGTTTTTTTCGTTGGGTCAATCATTGGAAGGTCTTTGCCTAATTCGATGATGTATTCATACTTGTTCATCCAATCATCATAGATGTCAAAATCCTCAATTATCTCTTGTTGTTTCTGTTCAATTGTCATTACTTGGTATTGTAAAGTGTATCTCGTTCAATCCTGTATTCGTATTTATCCCTTCGCTAACAGTTTTGTCAAAATTATTTTCTCAGATAATCTGCGCTAACGCTTGATGTTTTACCATCCGCTGTCGCGAATTCTTATTCAATTGTCATCTTACAATAATTAATTCATAATTCATAATTCTGAATTACCGAAGCATATTAATACTCTTCTCCACTGCCGCAATAAATGTATCCACTTCTTCGCGCGTATTGTAAAACGCAAAAGATGCCCTAACTGTTCCCGGAATTCCGAAAAAGTCCATTAAAGGTTGTGTGCAATGGTGTCCTGTGCGAACTGCGATTCCTTGTTTATCGAGTAATGTTCCAATGTCAAACGGGTGAACGCCTTCCATAGAGAAAGAAACGACACTGGTTTTCTTTTTTGCTTCACCAATGATTGTCATGTCTTCAAAAGTGTCCAACAAGTCTTGAGCGTAATCTGCTAATTCCTTTTCGTGTTTTTGAATGGCTACGATATCCAAACCTGAAAGAAATTTAATCGCTTCGCCTAAGCAAATTCCACCTGCAATGTGCGGCGTTCCTGCCTCAAATTTAAACGGAAGTTCATTGTAAGTTGTACGTTCAAATGTCACTTTTGAAATCATATCACCACCACCTTGGTAGGGAGGCATGCGATCTAAAAGCGTTTCTTTTCCATATAGTACGCCAATTCCAGTTGGACCAAAAACCTTATGTCCAGAGAACACAAAGAAGTCACAATCCATATCAATTACATCGATAGGCATGTGTTGAATACTTTGCGCACCGTCCACTAAAATCTTTGCACCTACAGCATGCGCTTTTTGAGCTAATTCTTTTACTGGATTGATAGTTCCAAGTGTATTTGAAATGTGTGTGACAGCAACCAATTTCGTTTTAGAATTCAACAATTTATCAAATTCCTCGATGATTAATTCACCTTTTTTATTGATTGGTGCTACACGAAGTGTTAAGTTTTTGCGCTGACAAAGCATTTGCCAAGGAACAATGTTCGAATGGTGTTCCATCGCCGTGATGATAATTTCATCACCTGCAGAAAGCAATTCACCAAAAGAATTTGCTACGAGATTAATTCCATCTGTTGTTCCTTTTGTGAAAATAACTTCCTCTCTTGTTCTCGCGTTCAAGTATTTCTGAATGATAATACGCGCCTCTTCAAACTCTGTTGTCGCCTTTTGACTCATGAAATGCACTCCTCGGTGGATGTTCGCATTGTCCTTAGAATAATAACGGTTAATTGCATCAAGCACTACCTGAGGCTTTTGTGAAGTTGCACCGTTATCAAAATAAATCAGGTTTTTACCGTAAACCAACTGACGGAGCGCCGGAAACTCGTTGCGAATTTCACGAACACTGAATGGCTTTTTTGTACCTTCTGTCATAATAGTACAAAGATACAAAAACCCTTATTTTGATTTGTTCTAAAGAAGAAAAAGATTTTAAATTGAATTATGAATTTAGAATTATGAGTTTTGAAATCCGGAATTGCAGTACGCTAGACGTTTTATTGTTCACGCTTTCACCACTGAGCAACAGAGGCCACAGAGTTTTGCTCATGCTTTTTCTCAGTGTCCTTCGTGTCTCCGTGGTAAATCTCTCACCACTGAGCAACAGAGACCACAGAGTTTTGCTCATGCTTTTTCTCAGTGTCCTTCGTGTCTCCGTGGTAAAATTTGGAATTCGTAGTTCGTGATTCAGGATTAGCACACCGCAGGTGTTTCTGTGCCCTCTTTTAATCTTGGACCTTGCACTATCTCTCTGTACCTCTGTGTTAAAAAAAATCTCAGTGAACTCGGTGTCTCCGTGGTAAATCTCTCATCACTGAGCAACAGAAACCACAGAGTTTAATTCAAGTTTTTCTCAGTGTCCTTCGTGTCTCCGTGGTAAATTTAAATCACACACGCGTCAACAACATCAAAAACTCCTGGTTACCATCTCCGCCCAATATCGGAGAAACAATATGGTCCTGATAAACCAAGTTATTCACCTTTCCTGCAGTGGTAATTTTATCAATGATTTCGGGATACAAACTTTTGTTTTTTACAATTCCACCTTTAGCGATATTTTCCTTTCCAACCTCAAATTGCGGTTTCACAAGGGCAATTACAAATGCACCAGATTTTAAAAATGAATGTAAAAAAGGAAATACTTTTTCTAAGGAGATAAATGAAACATCAATTACACAGCCATCCACACGTTCTTTAATCGTATTGGCAGTCAATTCGCGAACGTGGGTTTTTTCTAAATTCACCACGCGCTCATCCGATTTAATTTTGTCGTGTAATTGGTCCTTACCAACATCAACACAATAAACCCGCGTTGCACCATTTTGCAAAAGCACTTCTGTGAATCCCCCTGTTGATGCACCAATATCCATTAAGGTTTTACCTGCAATTTCTGGTTTCCAGTTTTCAATCGCCTCAATAAGCTTCAATGCACCTCTGGAAACCCATGGAATTTCTTCTTGAATAATTTCAATCTTGCAATCGATAGAAAACTTCTTTCCCGTTTTATTGATCAACTTTCCGTCAACGCGCACACCAACCTCACGAATCATTTGCTCTGCACGCACACGTGAACTCACCAAATTTCGTTGAATCAATATTTTATCCAATCGTTCTTCTTCCATGCAGTAAAATTAGACAAATTGACTGTAGAATGATGAATTATAAACTATGAATTGAATTTACATTTTGTAATTTTCAATCTGGATTTCATCATTCTTCATTCATAACTCATAATTCTCAACTATCTTTGCTTTAAAAATTAGTCAATTGAGTATAGTTTACATCACACGTCGTGAGACTTTCAACGCAGCGCATAAGCTGTGGAGAGAAGATTGGTCAGAAGAGAAGAACTGGGAAGTTTTTGGTAAATGCAGCAATAAAAACTGGCATGGACATAACTTTTCAATACATGTTACGGTTAAAGGCGTTCCGAGTGCAGACACAGGATTTGTAATCAATTTGAAGGAGTTGAGTGTCTTGTTAAAAGAATTGGTAATTGAGCCCTTGGACCATAAGAATTTAAATTTAGATGTCCCGTTTTTAAAAGGAATGTTGGCTTCGACAGAGAATATGGCGATTGAAATCTGGAAATTGATTGAAGAACCAATTGCACAGTCTGGCGGAGAATTAGTTAAAATCAAACTGATTGAAACGGAAAATAATTACGTTGAATACTTCGGTGGAAAGGAACCTTTTTGAGCGAAAGTTGTTTATTTAAAGTAAGAACAAGATGAAAGACGAAAAAATGTACAACGACGAAACAACAGCCAATCTCTCAGGACACTACGAAGAAGTATTGAAGCAAATTGGCGAAGACCCAACCAGAGAAGGATTATTGAAAACACCAGAACGTATGGCGAAAGCGATGCAATTCTTAACGCACGGGTATGATATTAATCCAGATGACTTAATCAAACAAGCCATTTTTCATGAAGAATATTCTGAAATGGTAATTGTAAAAGACATCGATATTTATTCGATGTGCGAGCACCACATGTTGCCTTTCTTCGGAAAAGCTCATATTGCCTATATTCCAAATGGTAAAATTGTTGGTTTAAGTAAAATTCCAAGAGTGGTGGATGCTTATTCACGTCGTTTGCAGGTGCAAGAGCGGCTAACAATTGAAATCAGAGATTGTATTCAGCGAACATTGGATCCGAAAGGAGTAGCTGTCGTAATCGAATGTTCACACATGTGTATGCAAATGCGTGGTGTGCAAAAGCAGAATTCAGTTACCACATCTAGTGCGTTTACAGGATTATTTATGAACAATGATTCTACAAGAAGAGAATTTGTTAATTTAGTGCAAGCAAAATTACATTGATATGAATAATATAATTGATCAACACGAAGGTATTTCTAAGGAAATGACACGTGAGTTTTTTAGAAGCGTTTATGGTTACATGTTCACTGCTTTGGGAATTTCTGGGATTATCGCTTATTTAGCAGGTACTCGAGAATTCTTTACTGAGTATTTCATGACCGAAAGTGGAATTTCGCCCTTGTTTTATGTTGTTGCCTTTGCCCCAGTTGGTTTAGGTTTATTAATTCAAATGGCATATCAACGTTTGTCATTAGGAGTTTTATTAGCCCTGTTTATGTTGTATTCAGCATTGATGGGCTTGAGTTTAGGAGTTATTTTCCTAGTTTATACAGATGCAGCAATCGCTTCAACATTTTTCGTAACAGCTGGTGCTTTCGCTGGTATGGCCATTTTAGGTTATACAACAAAAGTAGATTTAACAAAATTCGGTAGCTTAATGTACATGTTGTTCATCGGTATTTTCATTGCTGGTATTGTCAACATTTTCATGAAAAGTGATACCATGGGATTCGTCATCGCAGTGATTGGTGTATTCGTTTTTACGGGATTAACAGCTTACTACATGCAACAATTGAAAACGGTTGCACAAGATGAAAATCTTTCAGGTTTAGATAGAAGCAAACTTTCTTTAATCGGTGGTTTACAATTATACATTTTGTTCGTGAACCTTTTCCTTTCATTATTAAGATTGTTAGGATCAGAAGACTAATTAGCTCAAATAGAACTAGAAAGGGGATGCAAATTGTGTCCCCTTTTTTTATTTCAAAAAATCATATGACAGCTAGAAATAATTATTTACTTTTGAAAAAAAACTTAAGCCATGTCAGATAACTTCTTTGAAAGCTCAACAGCTGCAGTAGGAACGCTTTACACAATTGCTGTATTGGCAATTCTTACGTGCATCATGATCTGGGGTTAAACTCAGAACGAAACAATAGTAAAGCTGTTCTTTGTAGGATGGCTTTTTTTATGCTTTTTTCTTACCTTTAAGTTCAAATGATAATAAATGCCATTTAACTCCATTTTTGCTTGGATGATGAAGAAAAGGATGCATCAAATTGATCTTTTTCGGAAATACCCTTTAGAGGTACAGGCGGAGTTATTTGAAAAAATGATTGTTCTTTCCAAGGAAACGGAATGGGGATCTAAATACAACTACGCAAAAATCAAAAGTTACAGCGATTTCCAACTACAAGTTCCGCTGCAAGAATACCAAGACATTCAGCCCTCTGTTGACCGTTTAATGAAAGGGGAACAAAATATTCTTTGGTCAACAGACACAAAATGGTTCGCTAAATCTTCAGGTACCACATCGAGTCGAAGTAAACTCATTCCTGTTACACAAGAATCGCTGGCTGACTGTCATTACAAGGGTGGAAAAGATTTGTTGGCCATCTATTACGACAACTATCCGAATCGCAAATTATACAATGGTAAACACCTCATTATTGGCGGAAGTGCCCAAATCAATCACTTGAGCGCTGATTCTTATTTTGGTGATTTATCCGCGATTATTGTGAAGAATTTGCCTTGGTGGGCTGAGATTAGGCGAACACCGTCCAAAGAAATCGCTTTGATGACGGAATGGGAATCGAAAATAGAAAAAATGGCCTTGAGCACCATCGAAGAAGATGTATATATTATTGCGGGTGTGCCGAGTTGGACAATGGTTCTTGCCAATAAAATCTTAGAAATTACGGGTAAAAATAACTTGAAAGAGGTATGGCCGAATTTGGAATTATTCATGCATGGTGGTGTGAGTTTCGCACCCTATCGTGAAGAATTCAAACGCTTGATTCCAGATCCAGAAATGCATTATGTTGAAACATACAATGCTTCCGAGGGCTTTTTTGGCATCCAAGATCAGCGAGATTCTGATGAGCTTTTGTTGATGCTCGATTATGGCATTTTCTATGAGTTCATACCAATGGATTCATTTGATGGAACCAATTCAAAAACAGTGATTGATTTAAGTCAAGTTGAGACAAACGTAAATTATGCCCTTGTCATTTCCACGAATGGGGGTTTATGGCGCTACATTGTTGGTGATACGATTAAATTTACTTCAACAGCGCCCTATCGATTTAAAATTTCTGGTCGAACAAAAAGCTACATCAATACATTTGGTGAAGAATTAATCGTTGATAATGCAGAAAAAGCGATTGCTTATGCCTGCACTAAAACAAACGCGCAAATTGCAGAATATACTGCGGCACCAATTTACATGACAAATGTTGAGCATGGCGGACATGAATGGTTGATTGAATTCGTCAATTTGCCTGAAAACATGGAACGTTTTGCGATTCTTTTGGACGAGCATTTAAGGGAAATCAACTCTGATTATGATGCGAAACGTTACCACGATATGATTTTGAACAAACCAAGTATACGAATCGTACCACTTGGAACGTTTAGTAATTGGTTGAAATCAATGGGAAAACTGGGAGGTCAAAACAAAGTGCCGCGTTTGTCCAACAACCGAACAATCATGGAACAGATCTTGCAAGTTGCGGATCTTCAAAAACAATCGATTTGATGCGTCAATTTTTCATATTCCTGTTACTGACTTTGCACTCTTTTATGCAGTTTGCTCAAAGTGATTCTTTACATCAGAGCGCTTGGAAGGCAATGCATGAATGGGAAATTGGTGATGATGAAATTTGGACGACAGATGTCCTCGGAAATGTGTTGCTTACCAAAAAGAATCTTATCCAAAAATACGATTCAGCAGGTGTGTTAAAGTATTCACAAAGTATACGTTCTTTTGGACGATTACAGGATATTCAAGCCGTTAACTCAATGAAGATTGTTGCCTTTTCTGAGGAACAACAAACCATCTGCTTGCTCGATAATACGCTTACGCTAAGTGAAAATTGCTTAGAGTTGGCCGATTTTAATATTGGCAATGCAACGGTATTTTCAGTTTCCAGTCAGCCCGATAAAATTTGGATGTTGGACCAGCTAAATTCACGCCTATTATTATTGAGTTTGGGCAAAACAAATCAATTTCAAGAAATCAGTAACTTGAAAGGGATTTTAGCTCTTGATCATATCGATCAACTCACAGAATACAATAATCGCTTGTATCTAATTGATCGCACAAAAGGTATTTATGAGTTCGATTTGTATGGAACCTTGTTAAATGTTATCTCGACGGAAGGTTTTACCAATGTTTTTTTCGCAAAGGAGAATGCTTTTTTATTAACAATTGATCAATTGAAGGTGATTAATCTGGAGAGTCTTAAAACTACCGAAATCCCTCTACCAGTAAAGGATGTGAAGCAGTTTCAAATTATAGAATCCACCTTTTATTTTCGCTCGCCCAACAAAATTTACAATTACTTGCTTTCTTTCCCGGAATAAGCCTTGCTGATTTCAGCATTTATTGTAAATTAGTCAGTCAAAATCTGAATAAATATGCATATCGCTGTCGCTGGAAATATAGGCTCTGGAAAAACAACGCTAACTAAGTTATTAGCAAAGCATTACAATTGGGAAACGCACTTCGAAGATGTAGAGCAAAATCCTTATTTGAATGATTTTTACGAAGACATGCAACGTTGGTCTTTTAACCTTCAAATTTATTACCTGAACAGCCGATTTACGCAGATTCAAGAAATTCGTGAAACAAAAAATACGGTTATTCAAGACCGCACGATCTACGAAGATGCGTTCATTTTTGCGCCTAACTTGCATTCAATGGGTTTGATGACAACTAGAGATTTTGAGAATTATTTCTCTTTGTTTAATCTGATGGATTCATTTGTTTCATCACCCGATTTGTTGATTTACTTGCGTGCAAGTGTACCAACATTGGTGAATCAAATTCAACAACGTGGACGTCAATATGAAGAAAGTATTCGTTTGGATTACTTAAAGCGTTTGAATGAGCGTTACGAAGCGTGGATTTCAACTTACGACAAAGGTAAATTGTTGATTATTGATGTGGACAACAATCGTTTTCCAGAAAGTCAAGAAGATCTTGGTAAGATTATTAATTCAATTGACGCAGAAATCAACGGTTTATTTTAATTTCCCTCTTTGGAGGGGAAAAAAGGGGGAGGATACCTATAGCAATAAGATATTTTCCTCAAATTCCTAATTCTGAATTTCAAATCCTAAATCCCGAATCCCCGAATGATAGTCGTTACAGGAGCCGCTGGTTTTATTGGTAGTTGTTTGGTTAGTCGCTTAAACGAAGCTGGCTATAAAGACATAGTTGTTGTTGATGATTTTTCCAAAAAGGAAAAGAGCAGAAACCTTGAAGGCAAAATTATTTTGGCAAAAGTTGGAAGAAAGGACTTCATTAAATGGTTGAGCGATTTCGGAAAAGAAGTAGATTTCATTTACCACATCGGTGCTCGAACAGATACAACGGAATTTGATAAAGCGATTTTTGATGAACTGAATGTTAACTTTTCAATTGACGTTTGGAAGGCTTGTGTGAAATTCAATATTCCCTTAGTTTATGCAAGTTCAGCCGCAACTTATGGATTAGGCGAGTTTGGATACAAAGATGATCACGATACAATTTCGCGCTTGAAGCCCTTGAATCCTTACGGAGATTCGAAAAACGATTTCGATAAGTGGGTGTTGAAGCAAAATGCTTTTCCACCGTTTTGGGCTGGATTGAAATTCTTTAATGTTTACGGTCCAAATGAATACCACAAAGGCCGCATGGCGAGTGTTATCATGCACGCGTTCAACCAAATCAAGGAAACGGGTGGAATGAAATTATTCCGATCACATAATCCTAATTACACCGATGGTGGACAATTGCGCGATTTCGTTTATGTGAAGGATGTAGTAGAGGTTTGCTTATTTTTAATGGAAAAGACTCCGTCTTCAGGTATTTACAACTTGGGTTCAGGCGTTGCGCGTACGTTCTTAGATTTAGCTAAAAACACATTCTTAAATTTAGGTAAAGAAGAAAACATCACTTTTGTAGATACACCAATCGATATTCGCGATAAATATCAATATTTCACCGAAGCAGACATGAGTAAACTCATTCAAGCTGGATACGATAAAAAGTTCCATAGCTTAGAAGAAGGTGTAAGCGATTACGTTACGAATTACCTTCGTCACAGCGAGTATTATTGATTTTAAGGCTAGAACTTAAAATTTTCAAAGTTCAATTTTTATTTAATGAGGACGTATTTTTATAGGGAAAATGCAAATTTACCTGCCTCTTTGAAATAAAAAAAACGACAATCATAGAATTGTCGTTTAACTATTTGTACCTCTTTTAATGAGTATCACTCGAATCAGAAACTGCCGCAACAGTCACTGCAACACCATCAACTTTGTTTATATGTGAGTCCTCACCAAACAGACCATTTACGAAATCTGCCATCAAGGTTTCAGCATTATCTCCAATTGCGGTTGCTGTAATTGTCCAAGTTTTAGTGATTTGTTTCTTCTTTTGATTAAGTTTTGATATCATCTCAGCTTCATGTCTTTTCATATCAGCCTCAGCTCTGTCATTTTTCCAATCTTCACTCATAACTTTGTTTTGTAATAAATTATTAAATCTTTAATCCTTCTAAAGTTTGAAACTTGTTTCATTCTCTGCAAAGTCAAATATACATATTTCAAATGGCTCGCTATTTCTCCAACTTCAATTTTTGAAAAAGTATAACTGCAATCAATTCTACTCAACACAAATAAGCGTGTCATACCAAGGAGAATAACCAGCCCATGCACCTAGTGCTCCACCTTTTATGTTTGTGGGAATATTCGTAGGTGTGGCAAATGGATTGCCGGCTGAGTACATTTGTACATATTTTTTCTCCATGAAACTAAAAGCATCTCGATCCATTTTTGAGAGTTTAATCACTACTGTATCTTGTTTTTTGTAAAACGCCTTAAATTCGTCGGGAAGATTTGGATCATCAAAACTCATCGGATTTTCGTAAGCAAATTCAAAGGTTAGTCCATTGAAAAAATCATCATCAAAGAAAGGATTAAATGTTTTTTTGAAAACTGGAGCCCCCAAATATTTCACTTCCCATCGATAGGCATCGTATTGACTTCCATTGTCGGCTAATTTGGCCCAAGAGTAACCATAATCGGTTAAAGATCCTTCTGGTTTCCAATACGTTTCTACTAATGCTGTAGGTTGAACAATTTGTGTCGTTGAAGTATAAGTTTTGCCTTCGTACGTTACGGTTAAATCATATGTTTTTCCGACCTGACCAAACATCGCTGTATTGAAAGTAGTATAGGCACATAAATGCAAATTAACCAACTCAGCCGCCGGAATTCCAAAGATAGCTGCAGCAATTTCTTCTGTACCTGCAGGTAGGTTATCAGTACAAAGTTCTTCTAAAAGTATGGTAGTAGTTCCATCACTAACCGTTACAGTAGCCCCTGATATAAATCCATCTAAATAGGCTTGTAAATTCGTTTCAGAATAAATATCATTCGTACTAGATAATAATACAATCGGTGGTTGCCCCGTTTCAATTGATCCATCAATTACGAGTAAATCTTTATATCCTGGAATGTCGATTTCGACTTCTTTCGTGCATGAAACAGCGGTGAGAAGTAAGAAAGTTAAAAAGAATAAATTCTTCATTTTATTTTAGTTAAAATTCAAAATTCCATGTAACACTTGGAATTATTGGGAATAATGTCACTTGTTTTACGGTGATTTTAAAATCGCCACTCAAGAAATTACCATCGTTATCTACATACAAGAAAAATGGATTTGCTCTGTTGTATACATTATATACTGAAAACGACCAATTACTTCTAAAGCGTTTTTTCACCTCAATTTCTTCACCAGTAATTTTGTCTGTTTTTGTTTTATATGCTTTATCATACCATGTTGCAGATAAATCTAAACGATGGTAAGGTGCCATTCGAGTTGAATTACGATCACCATAATTGAATAGCAAACTTTGTTCTTGAACATACCATGAAGAAGGTAAGGTTAACGTATTACCTGTCGCAAAAATAAATGAAGCACCAAAAGTCCAACGATCATTGAGTTTATAACCAGCAACAACAGACAAATCGTGACGACGGTCGTATTTAGCTGGATAAATTTTCCCTTCATTTAAATCTGGAAACTTCCGCTCTGTTTTTGACCAAGTATAGCCAATCCAACCAGTCAATTTTCCATAAGTTCGTTTAATGAATAATTCTACACCGTAACTCCATCCTTTACCAAAAACAAGAATGTTGTCAGTGTTATCATTCACATTATCTCCTGGTAATGCTCCTTCTTGAAATTCTATGAGGTTATTCATGCCCTTATAATAAACTTCCACCGATGTTTCGTATTTGTCATCTTTAAAATTTCGGAAATATCCTAATGAAGCTTGATACCCACTTTGTGGTTTTACTTTATCAGTTGAAGGATACCAAATATCGGTTGGCAACGAAACTGCACTTAAGGATGTCAAATGCACATATTGATAGTTGTAGGAATAACCACCTTTAATTGAACTTTTATCGGGCAACAAATAGCGAAATGAAATACGCGGTTCCAATCCATGATAAAACTTAATTAAATCGCCATTACTATATTGAATAGAGGTATCAGGAGTACTCAAATCACCTTTGATATAGCGTGTGAACGGTCCCGTATGGGCATAGGTGCTATAGCGTAAACCAAAATTGATTCTTAGTTTTTCATTCACATCAAAGTCATCCAAGACATAAGCAGCAGTTTCATGTCCAAACAAACGTTGCGCTTCACCCGTGTCAAATACAACTGAGTCTACTTCCGCAGAAACACTTGTTGGAGTGAAGGAATGATAAATATAATCAACACCCCATTTTATCTTGTGACGTGTATTTGGGAAGTAGGAAAAATCTACTTTTGCGCCATAATCCCGAATCCCGGATTTGAGTGCAAAGCGGAACTGATCTTGTTCTGAACCAAAACTAAACATGTAATCAGAAAAAGTAGCTGTTACATTCATGAATAATTTATTCGTGAATAAATGGTTCCAACGTAAAGCCGCGATCCCATTTCCCCAGGGCATATCGACTTTAAAATCATCTTCTTTGTTGCCAAAAGTGAACATGTCTTTACCATAATATCCGCTCAGATAAATGCGGTCTTTATCCGTTAATTTATAATTGAGTTTTAAATTCAAATCATAGAAATAGTAACCTGATCCAGAAAACGGTGAAGTATCCGGAATAAAGGCTTTCATCAATACATCAATATATGTTCTTCTTCCTGATACGACAAATGATCCTCGGTCCTTTTTTAATGGACCTTCAATTGTCAAACGAGATGAAATTGCCCCAATTCCGCCTTTAAATTTGAACTTTTTGTTATTCCCTTCATTCATGTTTACTTCCAACACGGATGACATTCTACCACCGTAATTGGCTGGCATTCCCCCTTTGATGAGGTTGACACTTTTTACTGCATCCACATTGAAAACCGAGAAGAATCCAAATAAATGTGCCGCATTGTAAACTACTCCTTCATCTAATAAAACCAAGTTTTGGTCTGGACCTCCACCACGAACGTAAAACCCCTGACCTCCCTCAGAAACCGAAGACACACCTGGAAGTAATTGAATCGTTTTGATCACATCTACTTCTCCCATAAATGCGGGTAAGGTTTTTATTTGGTCAATTTGCAGCTCAATTTGTCCAATTTTCGTTGAATTAATGTTCTCTCCTCTCTTCGCACTCACTTCAACCTCTTGAATTTCTTGTAAGTCCGTTCCTAATTCCATGTCAAAAACAATGTCCTTCGTAAGATCTATTGTAACGGCTTTTGTGTTTAATCCAGTTGCTCTAAATTCTATGGAATAATTACCAGTTGGAATGGTTAGCGAATAAAAACCATACGTATTTGTCAATGCACCTTGCGAAATACTCGGCACAAATACTTTCGCTCCAATCATCGCTTCACCGCTTCTGCCATCGGTTACATAACCACTGATGGTAAATTTTTCTTGGGAAAACACACTAAAAGTGACAAAAAGGAAAAATAAAAAGTGCAATAGAATTTTCATAGTAGCCAAAGATGGAATTATAAGAAGTACAAAACTACGAACAAACTACAAACCAATTGGTTCGTAACATGTTATTTTTGTTTTAATAGATAAGAAATTTAAAAGCGGACTTTCCAATCGAAGGAGGGAAATTTCTCGTAGATTGATTAACTTCGCAGGCTAATGATGGTGAGATTAACACGAAATAGATGAAAATATCATATAACTGGCTAAAAAAATACATCAACACTTCTCTTTCTCCAGAGGAAATGGATAAAATTTTAACAGATACTGGATTAGAAGTTGAAAGTGTTGAAAAAATTGAAGCGGTAAAAGGTGGATTAGAGGGTGTATTTGTTGCTGAAGTATTAACATGTGAAAAACATCCGGATGCAGATAAGTTGAAGGTTACAACTGTAACTATCGGCGGTGAACCTTTGCAAGTGGTGTGTGGCGCACCGAATGTAGCTGTTGGACAAAAAGTTATATTAGCAACAGTTGGTTGTACGCTTTATCCAAAGCCAGATGAACCACTAAAAATGAAAGTGTCAAAAATTCGTGGTGTCGATTCATTCGGAATGCTTTGCGCTGAAGATGAACTTGGATTGGGTGAATCACATGCTGGAATTTTAGTGTTAGATCCTGAAACTCCAATTGGAACTCCCGCTGCGAAACTGTTTGATTTAGAAGATGATTATCAAATTGAAATCGGTTTAACGCCTAATCGTGCTGATGCAATGGGACACATTGGTGTTGCACGCGATTTAATCGCTTACTTAAATTTTCACCAAAAAGCGAATTTATCGTTGATGATGCCATCAGTTGATGCGTTTAAAGTTGATTCAACTGTACTTAAAATTGATGTTTCGGTTGAAAATACAGAATTGTGTCCACGTTATTTAGGTATTACCTTCAAAGGAGTTAAAATTAAACCTTCACCGGCATGGCTGCAAAAAAGTCTGCGCGCTGTCGGACTTTCACCAATCAACAACGTAGTAGATGTTACCAATTATGTGATGCGTGAATTGGGTACACCTTTGCATGCATTTGACGTGCGTTCGTTGAATGGAAAAATCGTCGTTAAAACGGCTAACAAAGGTGATAAGTTTGAAACTTTAGACAATGTTTCACGCGAATTATCAGAAGAAAACCTGATGATTACCAATGGAAATGAAAACCTATGTATTGCGGGTGTTTTTGGTGGTGCAAGTTCTGGAATTAAAGACGACACAACGGAAGTTTTTCTGGAATCTGCTTATTTCAATCCAGTTTCAGTTCGTAAAACAGCTAAGTTTCATGGATTAAACACAGATGCAAGTTTCCGTTTTGAACGTGGAGTTGATCCTCAATTGACAGAATATGCGTTAAAAAGAGCAGCATTGTTAATCAAAGAAGTGGCTGGTGGAGAAATTGCAATGGAAATTGCGGAAGTCTATCCAACACCATTCGAAAATAAAATCGTTGCGTTTAGTTACGAACGTTGCAATCGATTAATCGGTGCAACAATTAGTGTTGAGGATACCAATGCAATTTTGGCAAGTCTAGATATTAAAGTTATCTCTTCGGCTGAAGGAATTGCACAATTGGAAATTCCAACATATCGTGTTGACGTAACTAGAGAGGCAGACGTGGTAGAAGAAGTGTTGCGAATTTATGGATTCAACAATGTTCCTTTACCTGAAAAATTAAACACTTCAATCGGTGTTTTCCCAAAACCAAATGTGGAGAAAATCCAAACGGTTCTCTCTGAAATGTTGGTAGGGAAGGGCTACATCGAGACCTTGAATAATTCATTGACTTCTTCCACTTATGTGGAAAAATTAGGTGGTGAAACCTTAAAGTCAGAACGCAATGTTCCGATGTTAAATCCCTTAAGTCAGGAATTAGATGTCATGCGTCAATCTTTACTTTTCAATGCCTTAGAAGTAGTTGAACACAATCAAAACAGACAAAATGCTGATTTGAAGTTCTTTGAATTTGGAAAGGTTTACCACAAATATGAAAGCGGATACGCTGAAAATAAGCGTTTGTTAATTGCTATTTCTGGTAAAAAAGAACGCGAATCGTGGAATTCAACCAATGATGCAGTTTCGTTTTATACGATTAAAGGATTAGTAAATGCTGTATTTGCACGTTTAGGTTTATCGAGCATGATTACTGAAGCGGCTTTGAAGAATTCAATCTTGAAAGAAGGCGTTCAATTGAGCGTTTTAAAGAAGAAAGTTGGAGAAATCGGCTGGATTAGTCCGGCAATGAAAAAACACTTTGGTATTAAATCAGATGTTTTTGTGGCTGACTTAGACTGGGATGCAATCGTTGAATGTTTGCAATATGTAAAAGTGAAATACACCGAATTGCCGAAGACTTTTGCTGTTCGACGTGATTTCTCTTTGTTATTGAACAATTCAACAAGCTTCTCTGAAATTGAAAGTGTTGCGCGTGCATGTGACAAGAAAATTTTGAAGGAAATTGGTTTGTTTGATGTTTATGAAGGTAAAAATCTCGAAGAAGGAAAGAAATCATATGCTGTTTCATTTATTTTCCAAGATTCAGAACAAACATTGAAGGATAATCAAATTGATGCCATCATGGAAAAGATCCGTGTTGAATTGGAAGGTAAATTATCGGCTACCTTAAGGACGTAAGTTGATTTGAAAATTGGAGAATTCGAAAATTTGATTAATTATATTCATCAAGAAAATGGCTACTTTAAGCAGGTTTGAAGATTTGAAAATTTGGCAAGAGAGTCGATTGCTTAATAAATGTTTGTTTGATCTTTTATTAGTTCAAGATGACCGGAAATACGGATTTTTGATCAATCATATTTTCAAGACCTCTGGCAGTATAATGGATAATATTGCAGAAGGATTTGAGCGTGAAGGAAATAAAGAATTCATTCAATTTTTGTCAATTGCGAAAGGCAGTGCTGGAGAATTGAGATCTCAAATTTATAGAGCAATGGACTTGAAATTAATTCTTGAAAAGGATTTTGATCAATTGCAAAGTCAATTACTTTCAATTTCGTCTCAGATTAGCTTATTCATCAATTATTTGAAAAAATCAGAATTTAAAGGTAATAAGTTTAAAGAGCCTTCCCTGGAATATGGTGATTCAACTGATTTAGAATCATTTATCAACCCCATCTCCGATTGAATATTCAAGAAAATCTTGGAATCTTCAAATCAATCAAATCAATCAAATCTTCAAATCAATCAAAACTTCGAATCAATCAAAACTTCGAATCAATCAAATCAATCAAATAATGTCAACAAGCACTTCATCCAAATACATCATCACAGGAATCGGAACCGACGTTGGTAAAACGGTCGTAAGTGCCATTGTTGCACAAGCCTTAAAAGCTGCTTATTGGAAACCTGTGCAAGCGGGTGATTTAGACAATACAGATTCCATGAAAGTGGATCGATATACAAGCGATGAGGTAAGAGTGCTGCCTGAACAATTCAAATTGAATCATCCGATGTCGCCCCATGCGGCAGCGATGTTAGATGGCGTTTCAGTTTGTTTAGAAGATTTTGTTTTACCAGAGGTTGAAGGAAATTTAATCGTCGAAGGAGCAGGTGGGCTGTTGGTCCCTTTGAATTCGGATGGTTTGCTATTTGCTGATTTATGTCAACACTTAAATTTGCCTATCATTTTAGTTTCTCGCCATTATTTAGGAAGCATCAACCATACCTTGCTCACTGCTGAAGTGCTCAAAAACAGAAATCTTCCAGTGAAAGGAATAATTTTTAACGGTGAAGAAAATAGTGCTTCAGAAACAATCATTTTGCAATTAACTGGATTTAAAAACTTGGGAAGAATACCTCAAGTTGAAAATATAGATCAAGCATTTATTCGTGAACAAGCCCAAATGCTTGAAGCCAATTTATTAGTAGATTAAACCATGTCAGAAGTACTTAAAAAAGACCGAGAATACGTTTGGCATCCATTTACTCAGATGCAGACGGCACCAGCGCCGCTAGAGATTGTACGTGCGAAAGAGGCTGTTTTGTACACGGCTGATGGAAAAGAATACATTGATTGTAATTCTTCTTGGTGGGTAAATGTGCACGGACATGGAAATGAACACATCGGTAAGGCAATCAGTGAACAGTTTCAGCAAATTGATCATGTTATTTTCGCTGGTGCAACGCATGCTAAAGGTGTTGAATTAGCCGAAAGAATCGTAAAGCTTTTGTCCGACAATCTAACAAAGGTATTTTTCTCTGATAATGGTTCGACGGCGATTGAAGTTGCCTTAAAAATGGTGTTTCAATATTGGTTCAATAAAGGAGATACTAAACAGCGCATTTTGGCGCTGGATGGTGCCTATCACGGTGATACATTTGGCGCAATGGCCATCGGTCAACGAGGTTATTTCAACAAACCCTTTGAACATTTTTTCTTTGATGTAGATTTTTTAGATTTTCCAACGAAGGAAAATGAAAAGGAAATCCTCAAGAAAGCAACCTCACTTTTTGAAACGAATGAATTTGCAGCACTGATTTTAGAACCATTGGTTCAAGGTTCGGCTGGAATGCGCATGTAT
>JAIOZF010000057.1 GCA_021740745.1 Crocinitomicaceae bacterium
GCATCAATTTAAGTCGAACAGCAAGATTGCTGATAGAATGAAGTTTTGTTGGGTTTTTCTCCCAGCGGACAAAAAGTTTTCTTGCCCATTTTTGACGAGATGACCAATTGTAAAAACTTTGATTATCCATTCCATCCGGAGCAATGAGCGTTAAGGTAATTATCTGTTCCGCAAAAGTGGGCGTTAGACAAAGTGAGAATCTACCACCTTGACTAAAGGCAAAAAGGTGGAAGCGAGAAATATTCTCTTGAATCAAAAGTTGCTTAAACAATTGCAAGAATTCTTCTAATTGCAAGGGATTTGATTCGATTCTTTCTTCAGGAAAAATGGAGTTACCATGGTAAAAAAGATGGAGGGAGATTACTCTTCTAGAATGAGAAGTAATGAATTTAAAATCATCAGCAGTTCGTCCATGTCCGTGTAAACAAATCACATCTGTTTCACCTTCACCAAATACAAAATATTGGATACTTAATTGATTTATTGTGACTTTACGTTCTGTGTAAATCATTTTAAGGAAGATTTTTTAGATTTTCCTTTGCCCATTTGTTTTTTTTGTCGAGTCTTAGAATTTTTAAATAATAACGTCTTGCTGCAGCATATTTTCGATGATAATGTGCAATGTAGGCAAGATCACTCAGACGGTCAATTTCAACAATCTTTAAGTTTTCAGTTGCTAAATAATGTTCCTTGTTGATTTCGAGTGCTTTTTTGTAATTACTTGTAGCTAACTCTAAATTTCCAGCTTCATGGTAAGAAACACCTTTTGCACAATACCACTCAGCTGACCAGGGCGCATAAGTTAAACTTAAAACACTCAAGGTTAAAATGAATCCTTGAACAATCCGAACTATCGGTTTCACTGGAAAAGCACAAACGATTCCCCAAACAATTCCGCCCAACATGGAGGCTATACCAAAATTCCAGCCTTCAAACCAATTTAAATATTGACAAATGATTAATATAACAAGCATAAATAGGAGCAGGAGGTATTTTGCCTTGAAATCAAAACGATTGTCATAAAACGAGCGGACGAAAATGAAACTGTATAAACAATAATTCACACCTGCTAATCCAAGTCCAGGGTCATCTGATACTCCAAGTTGAATACATGACGTAACGGCTGAGGAAATAAGTCCAAGAAGAAAAATTGAGAACCAACCTAATCTACGTTCAATAAAACTGGCAAAAAAGAATACAGGTAAAATGTTAAATATGAGCTGAAAAAATAAGACATGAACAAAACTATTGGTGATTACACCCCAAAATTGTCCACGATAAATATCAATAGCATAAGGTGCCCCAAATAAAGCATAATATTTCTCGTCGATTGGACCGAAATTATTCAAGGTGCTAATTCCTAAATAAAGAATAACGCACAAACCAACCAGACTCAAAGTAAACTTTGGGAATTTAAAATTTGTATATTTTTTCTCTACAGGGATCTCCATAATAATTCTGCACAAATCTAATTTAAATCAACACAGAAAAGAAAAATTTAGTAGCTGAAAAGCTTGAAAAAAGGTGCTTAAAAAAGTTATTCACGAAATTTGTTAAAAACAACACAGTATTCCATTTTAAAGCTCGGTGCTTTTAATTAAATTTGCGCTCAATTTGTTGAACACAATTTGAACACCTAAAGAGCAGAAAATGCCAAAAGACAACTCCATAAAATCAATTTTAATTATCGGTAGCGGCCCCATTGTTATTGGTCAGGCATGCGAATTCGATTATGCTGGATCACAAGCTGCAAGATCATTAAGAGAAGAAGGAATCGAAGTAACCTTGATTAATTCGAATCCTGCGACAATTATGACAGATAAAGTCGTTGCAGATAATATTTATCTTCAACCACTTGAGCCAGAAAGCATTATTGAAATTTTGAAAAAACACAAAATTGATGCTGTCTTACCAACAATGGGTGGTCAAACTGCCTTAAACCTATGCATCCAATGTGATGAAATGGGAATATGGGAAGAATACGGAGTTCGAATTGTTGGGGTTGATATTAAAGCAATTGAAATTACCGAAAATAGAGAAGAATTTAGAGAGTTGATGTTGAGTATTGGAATTCCAATGGCTCCGCAAGCAACAGCTAAATCATTCTTGGAAGGAAAAGAAGTAGCGCAAGAATTTGGTTTTCCATTGTGTATTCGTGCATCGTTTACACTTGGTGGAGCGGGTGCTTCAATTGTGCATGATCCAAAAGAATTTGATGGGTTACTAGAAAGAGGATTGCAATTGTCGCCGATTCACGAGGTGATGATTGATAAGGCGTTGTTAGGATGGAAAGAATTTGAGTTGGAATTATTGCGTGATGCGAATGATAATGTTGTCATCATTTGTTCAATTGAGAATTTCGATCCAATGGGAATTCACACAGGAGATTCGATTACTGTTGCTCCTGCGATGACGCTTTCTGATACTACTTTCCAACGAATGAGAGATATGGCCATCAAAATGATGCGCTCTATAGGAAACTTTGCCGGAGGTTGTAATGTTCAATTCGCAGTTTCTCCTGATGAAAAAGAAGATATTATTGCGATAGAAATTAACCCACGTGTTTCTCGATCTTCTGCTTTAGCTTCAAAAGCAACTGGTTATCCGATTGCGAAAATTGCATCCAAATTGGCAATTGGGTATCACCTTGATGAGTTAAATAACCAAATTACAAAGACTACTTCAGCCTTATTTGAGCCGACTTTGGATTACGTTATTGTTAAAATTCCTCGTTGGAATTTCAATAAGTTCCCAGGAACAGATCGTAAGCTTGGACTTCAAATGAAATCTGTGGGTGAAGTAATGGGAATTGGACGTTCGTTCCAAGAAGCATTGCAAAAGGCTTGTCAGTCACTTGAAATAAACAGAAATGGTCTTGGTGCGGATGGACGTGAGTTAACCAATCAAGATGAGATTTTACATAGTTTAGAATTTGCAAGTTGGAATCGATTGTTTCATATCTATGACGCTATAAAACTGGGAATTCCATTCAAAAAAATTGTTGAGAAAACGAGAATTGATATTTGGTTCTTAAAGCAAATTGAAGAGCTTATCAAGTTAGAACGTGTTATAGAAAAGCACCATTTAGATACCATTCCAAAAAACTTAATGTTTGAAGCAAAGCAGAAAGGTTATGCCGATCGTCAAATTGCTCACTTGTTACGTTGTTTAGAATCTGAAGTTTACAACAAGCGAATTGAACAAGGCATTAATCGTGTTTACAAATTGGTAGATACATGTGCCGCTGAATTCGAAGCAAAAACACCTTATTACTATTCAACATTTGAATTTGAGAATGAAAGTGTTGTTTCAGATAAGAAAAAAGTAGTTGTTCTTGGTTCTGGTCCAAACCGAATTGGTCAAGGAATTGAATTTGATTATTCATGTGTTCATGGTGTGCTAGCTGCAAAAGAATGTGGGTATGAAACAATTATGATTAATTGTAATCCTGAAACGGTTTCAACTGATTTCGATACAGCCGATAAATTATACTTTGAGCCTGTATTTTGGGAGCATATTTACGACATCATTCGTCACGAAAAACCAGAAGGCGTTATCGTTCAGTTAGGTGGTCAAACAGCACTTAAATTGGCGGAGAAGTTAGAACGATATGGAATTAAAATTTTAGGAACTAGCTACGAAGCATTAGATCTTGCAGAAGATAGAGGACGTTTCTCTAAAGTGTTGGAAGAAAACAATATTCCTTTCCCACAATACGGAATCGTTGAAAGTGCAGAGCAAGCAATCGAGCTTTCTGATACTTTAGGATTCCCATTATTGGTTCGTCCATCATACGTTTTGGGTGGACAAAAAATGAAAATTGTCATCAACAAAGAAGAATTGGAGCACCACGTTGTTGACATCATCAATGAGATGGGTAACAATCAGATTTTGTTAGATCATTTCTTGGGTGGAGCAATTGAAGCAGAAGCAGATGCAATCTGTGATGGTGAGAATGTTTACATCATTGGAATTATGCAACACATTGAACCAGCAGGAATTCACTCAGGTGATTCATATGCAGTTCTTCCTCCATACAATTTAGGAGATTTTGTCATGCAGCAAATTGATGACATTACGCGTAAAATTGCTGTTGCCTTAAGAACAGTTGGATTAATTAATATTCAATTTGCCATTAAGGATGACAAAGTGTACGTAATTGAAGCGAATCCACGTGCATCGCGCACTGTGCCATTTATTGCAAAAGCATATGATGAACCGTATGTGAATTATGCAACAAAAGTAATGTTAGGAGAGAAGAAAGTAACTGATTTCAATTTCAGTCCACGTAAAGAAGGATATGCGATTAAAATTCCAGTTTTCTCTTATGAGAAGTTCCCAGATGTGAAGAAAGAGCTTGGACCAGAAATGAAATCAACTGGTGAAGCAATTCGTTTCATTAAGAATTTGAAAGATCCTTTCTTCACGAAGATTTATTCAGAAAGAAATATGCATTTATCGAAATAAGTTGTGGTTGTAGAAGCAGGGGTAACTAGTGTTTTTAGAACCGTATTAATTATTTTAGGAGCACTTGTGCTCCTAAGATTTTTAGGGCGATTGATGATTGCCAAACGCAATATGGAGGAAGAACGTAAACTCAATCAGCGCAGCCGAAAAATTGAAAACGACCGCAAAGAGAAATTGAAAAATTTCGGAAAAGTGAATGTGATCCGCCCAACTCAGTCAAAAACACCTAAGAATGATGTTGAAGACGCGGATTTTGAAGAGATTCACTAAAATCGAAAGATTATTTTTTTACTTTTACTCACCAACAGTTTAACTGAAATAGAATTATGAAAGATTTTTTCAAATCCAATTACCAACATTTTGTTGCCGTAGCTATATTCTTTATTTTAATTTTCGTTTATTTTTCTCCGCAGTTTGGTGGACAAAGCTTAAAGCAACACGACGTTGAAGAATACATCGGTTCGGCACATGAGGCTTACTATTTTAAAGATAAAACAGGAACAGAACAGCTTTGGACAAACAGCATGTTTGGAGGTATGCCAACGACTCAAACGTCTTTAATTCATCCCGGAAACTTTTTAGGAAGAGCAGTTATGAATTTTGTGAATTGGTTGCCTTCTCCTTCTGGAATGGTTCTGCTTCATATGTTGTGTTTTTACATCATGTTACTTTGCTTTAGAGTGAATCGATGGATTGCAATTGTGGGAGCCGTGGCATTTGCCTTTGTTTCCTATGAAATAATCATTTTACAAGCTGGACATAATTCAAAATCACTAGCAGTGGCTTTCATGGCTCCTGTTGTTGGTGGCTTTTTCATGGCATATCGTTATAAAAGTTGGCTGGGAGTAGGACTGTCAGCCTTGTTTATGGCCCTGCAGTTATCGTGTAATCACTTGCAGGTAAGTTATTATATGGTGATTTTATTGGTGGGACTTGGAATTGCAGAGTTTGTAAGAGTTTTCATCACAAAGGAATTCAAAAAATTCACTTTCGTCACATTCGGCTTAATCGGTGCTTATTTATTAGCAGCTGCTGTAAACTATGGTAATATTTCCATGACGAATGATTATGCTAAAGACACGATTCGTGGAGGTAATGATCTTGAGTTAACACCAACTGGCGAAAAAAATGTTATCAGCACAAAAGGTGGATTGGACAAAGAATATATCACCAATTGGAGTTACGGTATCGGAGAATCATTTACATTATTGAGTCCTTATGTAAAGGGTGGTGGAACAATTGTTTTTGCTGATAGTCCACATGCGGACATAGTTGAGAACATGGAATTAACTTCAGAAGAACGCAAGCAATTACTGGGTTATCCAGTTTATTGGGGAGAACAACCGATGACGTCTGGACCTGTTTATGTTGGTGTGGTACTTTGTTTACTAGCGTTTCTGGGTATGTTTTTCATTAAAGACCCCACAAAATGGGCTTTGCTGGGTGTATCCATTCTTGCATTAATGCTTTCGTGGGGTAAGAATTACATGGGATTTACAGATTTTTTCCTAGATAATGTCCCAGGATATAACAAGTTTAGAACCGTAACAATTATTTTGGTAATTATTGAACTTACAATTCCGTTGTTAGCAGTTTTGTTTCTTCAAAAACTTTACAAAGAAAGAGAAGAGCTAAAACAAGCACCTAAGAAAATGCTTTATGTTGGTGGTGGATTTATCTTGTTTTTGTTTATCGTTAAGTTCGTTGGTTTAGGTGATAATTATGCTTCTCAAGAGTTTGATCAAAAACAACTAGCACGTATAGAAGAGCAGATACTTGGACAATTAACACAAGCTGATCCCGCAATGATTCAGCAACAGTTCAATATTAATATTGCTGACCCTGTTCAACGAGAAGGATTTATTGCGGAACAGATGAAACCTTATGAAGAGAACCTAAATAATGCAAAAAATGCGCGTAAAGCTGTTTACGATAGCAGTATGAATCGCTCAATTTTATTTAGTGTTTTAAGTTTAGGCTTGATAGCTTTATTACTTTTCTCTTCAGTGCCAACGATGGCAGTAATTGGTGGTTTTGGAGTCTTAATTTTGATCGATTTATTAGGGGTCTCGTCTAATTATCTTAATAAAGATGAAAAGTATTGGGTTGATGCTGTAGCAAAAGCATATCCATTTAATTCTGAAGCGGCAGATGAAGATATTATGCGAATGGAATTAGAGCAAAATCCATCCTTGAATGCTGTTGTTCAAAAAGGAGAACAAGAAGGAAAGAGAGTCGCAAATGAACTAGAAGCAGATGGTGAGACAAAACGCAGAATCATTAATTCTTATCGTTTTAGCGCCTTGAATGAAGCTACAAACTACAAAGTATTCGATTTATCATCTGGATTCAGTAGTGCTCGACCATCGTATTTCCATAAATCCTTAGGAGGATATCATGGTGCAAAATTGCGTACCATTCAAAACTTATTCGAATTCCATTTAAGCCGCACGAATAATGCAGTTTACAACATGTTGAATGTGAAATATTTCATTCAACCTACCGAAACAAGTCTTATAGCTCGTGCAAATCCAGAAGCACTTGGGAATGCTTGGTTTGTGAATGAACTGAAGGTTGTGAATACACGCGATGAAGAAATAAATGCTTTAGGTAAGATCTTTTCTTTAACGAATAGTGGTGCTGGGGAGATGTTGATTAATAATCAAAAAGCGAGTGAAAAGAAGGTATATGGATACGAGACCATAACTTACTTTATGAATGGAGATAGCATCCCGGTTCAATTATCGAACGGTGTAACAAAAGGGATGTTGGTTCATGTTGTGCTTGATGCGAATGGTAAGGTGAATACTGTTCCAGATTATGTGATGCAGAATGACACCGCAGCAAAATCATTTCAAAAAATCGTTTCATATGAAGTCTTAAGTGATTTTAATCCTAAGACAACTGCTGTTGCTAGTGCTAAGAATATAGAGGGAATAAGTAAACGTAAATTCACAGGTGAAGGAGAAATCAAATTGACCAATTATTCACCAATGGAATTGAGTTATAATGCTAACTCATCGAATGGTGGATTAGCTGTTTTTTCAGAATTGTTTTATAAGAACTGGAAAGCAACGGTTGATGGGAAGGATGTACCTGTCTACAATGTAAACTATTGTTTGCGAGCAATTGAATTAACAAAAGGAAACCATAAGGTTGTCTTTACTTACGATTCAAGTGATTTCGATAGTTCAAATAAAATTAGTTTAATATTATGCCTTTTGGTTTTAGCCCTTTTAGGATTTACCATTTATATGCAGATTAAACAAGACAAGCAATTGTCTGAACCTAAATAATCCAACTCCCCCATGGGGCAAGTAAAAAGAGACTCAATAATCAATACCGCTATCATGTATGGCGGTATTGGTGTTGGTTATCTCAACAAAGGACTTCTATTCCCCTTGCTATTATTAACTGAGGAAGTTGGACTAATCAATGTTGTATTATTGGTTGTCAGTTTCTTTGGACAATTATCGAATCTTGGAACTGGAATGCTTGTTATGCGCTTTCTGCCTTTCATGAGAGGGAAGGAAGCCGGATATTCGGGGCTTTTGTTTTTTGCAACTTCAATTCTTATTGGAGGAATTGGGCTCGTTTCGATTGTATTACTGATTTTTAATGTCCAAATACTGAGTTTCTTTGTTGATCGATCACCAATGCTACTCGATTATTCAATTTGGATCATTCCATTGGGAATTGCTAGTGCGTTTTTCTCTCTTTTTGAGCATTATCTTAGGGCAATTTCGAAAAATATAGTTTCTGTTTTTATTCAGGATTTTGTACTTAGGATTTCTGTTTTATTAAGCTTAGTTATTTTCTACATAGGTTTAGTGGATATTCAGACCTTCCTTGTAATATTCTTCTCGCTTCATTTTATTCCCGTTTTCTTTTTGTTTTTGTATTTGCTTTATCTGAAGCAGTTCTATATTTCTTCGACTTATTTGTCAATTGGTAAAAAACTCCGCAAACATATGTTGGGTTACGGTTTAATCGTTTATGTAAATGGAATAGGGAGAAGTATTATTCTCATGGCTGATACGATAATGTTATCAGTTTTATCAGGCTTGAAGGAGGTAGGGGTTTTTACAACAATGGTTTTCTTAAGTAACGCATTGTTTGTTCCTTATGTATCTGTCATTAAAACTGCTGCTCCAAATGTACCAAGACTTTGGAAAAAAAAGGATATGTTAGGTTTAACTGAGTTGTACAAGAAAGTTTCATCAATTGGTTACTTTGTTACGTTCACACTTTTTAGTATGGTATGGTTTAATATTGATTTTGCCTTGTCATATTTACCTGAGGATTACAGTGGAGGAAAATACATTTTTCTTTTGTTGATGATAGGAAGAATGTTTGATGCATTAGGAGGAATTAATGGAGATATATTATTGACTTCTAAAAAATTCAAAATTGAAATATGGTTAACTGTTCCATTAATGTTGATGGTTTTCTTCTTTAATTATTTTTTGATTCCCACTTATGGTGGACTAGGAGCTGCAATTGTTACAGCAGGAGTTTATATTCTTTACAATGTGTTACGCGTATTTTTTAATGCATACTTTTTCAAGCTTTTCCCTTACGATCGACAATTCTTAAAACTATTTGCTATTTCTATATTAATGTTTAGTTTGGGTACATTGGCTGACTATTTTTTGAAAGGAATTTTACATTTCTTAATTGTGACAATTATTCCCTTGGTATTCTTTGTTTTGCCAGTATATAAACTAAATTTAATACCTGAAATAAACGAATTTATTCATCAAATTTTGATTAAAGTAAAACTGAAGAATGCAAATTAATTCCCCCATCTATTATAGTTTTAAAAATGACTCTCCTTACACAAATGAGGCGATATGGGTGATGAATGTGCTTTCTTCGTATGCTGGTATAGAATTGATAAATAAGCAAGAGGAAAAGAATATTACGATTGAAATCAATTCTGTTTTTTTCGATAAAGTGTATTCTAAAAGTGCAATCAGTGAGGCTTTCTTAAATGATGAGATGGAGATCAGTTTGAGTGATGGTTCAATCGATTTTATTTCGACGATTTTTTACTTTCTAAACTGTTTGTGGGAACGAGAACAAAATGCAACACTTGATCATTGGGGAAGAAGTGATTTTTCGGGTTCTATTTGGGATAAATTCCAACTTAAAAGACCGATAAAAAAGGTCAATCAGCTCTTCGATTCTTTATTAAAAGAATGGGGAATACCTCTTCCAAAAAAACCTTCGACCGTATTTTTATCTCATGATATCGACGTGGTTTATGGTGCCTATCTTGAAGATGGAATGGCTTTAGCCAAAAAAGGTCAATACGGTAAAATGCTAAAGCAAATTAAAGATCATTTTATTAAAGGTCCTCAATGGTTCAATTTTAGGACGATTGCTAATTTAGAATTGAAATATGGATTAAATTCTACTTTTTTTTGGATTCCATTGAAAGGAAAAGTAGAGGGTGTTGGTAAAAATGCCGATTACAGTCTAAAGAATAAAGCAATTTCTACTGAAATCAATTGGCTCAAGAATGAAGGGTTTTCCCATGGAATTCATAAAAGTATTGCTTCTTTAAGTTTGAAAGAGGAAGTGGAATTAATGCAAATGGATATACTTTCCAATCGCTATCACTATTTAAAATTTGATTTCGAACATCTCAAAAAAGAAATGAATGCTGCTGGATTATTAATGGATGCTAGTCTTGGTTATGCTGAAGTTCCAGGTTATAGAAATGGTTATTCTTTGCCATTTATTCCTTTCGATTTAGAAAACAGAACTCCTTGTTGTTTTGTTGAAGTTCCATTGACAATTATGGACGGCACTTTTAGTAAATATCAAAAAAGCAGTGGAAAGGAAGCATTTGCTCAAATCAGTGACTTTATTGATGAGAACGAACAGAATTGTGTTATTTCCATTTTATGGCATAACTCACATTTCACTGATTTTAAATACGAAGGTTATCCAGAAGTGTACGAGCAAGTGTTGAAAATTATACAAGTGAAATCATTAAAATCTGTTAGCCCAAAAGAATTAATTGAACGATATTTAAAAGATGCATAATAGCGAAGAATTAAAAGTCATTTATGAATCTCGGTATAAAAATGCCAGTGATCAGAAAGGAAAACGTGAAATCGTTTTGTATCAAAAATACCGTAAACTTTTAGTTTCAAAAAAGTTCCAAACCAACGTTCATTTGTTAGACTTAGGTTGTGGAATTGGCTATAAAACAGTAGGATTTTCTTTGCCAAATGAAAGTGTATTGGCAATCGATTTATCCGAAAATGCAATTAACTTTTGCATCGCTCAGCATCAAATTGATAAAGTTGATTTTAAGGCGATGGATGCCTTTGAAGTATTAGGTGAATTTGAACTGATTACTGCTTTCGGTTTTTCGTTATTCAATACAGATAATAACAATCGATTTATTGAGGTATTAGAACATTTTTACACCAATAATCTTTCTAAAGAAAAAGGAAACATGCTACTTATTGGATCGTTTACTGATTTCTCTGGTGGTGGTAAAGATTCATGGTATTTGCATACAAAAAGTGATATCGAATACATACAGAAAAAGATTGAGGAACAGTTTCCATTGAAAGTCAGCATAGTTTTTCCTCATAAAATGATAAGTAATTATTTTGGCTTTGGTTTTTATAACTTTGCAGCTGAAATATTGAAGTTAATAATCAAGCGTAAACGAACATTTTTCATTCGAATAGAACATGAATAAAGATCATTGGATGTCAGAAATACGCAGTGCGAAAAGAATCGAAAAATTCTCATCCATTGTTGAATTTTGTAAAGGTAAAAATGTACTTGATGTTGGTTGCGTTGGTCAAGACCGATCATTTGAAAGTGAGGGTTGGCTTCATGGCGAATTACAAAAGGTAAGTAAATCTTTAGTTGGTGCTGATATAAATCAGGAAGCAATAACCCAATTGAATCAAAAAGGTTATTCGATTTTTCTTCCAGAAGATTTAGCTGAAAAAGTTGAGCGCTACGATGTTATTGTAATGGGTGACGTTATAGAACACGTGAATGATCCGGGAAGTTTTTTAGAATTTTATGCTCAGTTTCTGGCAGAAGATGGTGAAATGATCATATGTACCCCAAATGTTTTTGGAATTAGGTATATTATCCAGGTCTTGTTTTATGGTAAGCCAGGAACAAATGAAGAACATACACTTGGATTTGACCCTTATGTCATGCTTGAATTGTTTAGTAGAATTAAACTTGAACCTACTAAGTTTTACTGGCTGTCTGAATACAAGTCAGCAGCAAACTGGAAACAGCGCATTATTTTAGGACTTTCAGCTCTTTTTATAGCAATGAGAAAATACTTTAACTCAAACTTTATGTTTATAGTTGTTAAGAGCAAATGAGAAGAGTAACTATTTTCACAACAAACTCGGTTGAAAAACTACATCCTCGAATTGAAATGCAAAAAACAATTTTGGAGAATAATGGTTTTTCTGTCAACCTCGTTCTTTCAACAGAAAGAAGAGAGGGTTTTGTTTGGGAAATAATTAATTTGATGACTCTTAAGTATTTCAAATGGCGGGCAATTCATCGATTCAAAAAACAAATGGATGATTGCGATATTGCTCATATTTATGACCTACAATTGTTACCATTGGCGAAAGTTGCTCATAAAAAACAGAAGAGAGTTATTTATGAAACCTTAGACGACAATGTACCTCTTAACTTTTTTGCCATTTCAAAGAAATTAGGGTTTTTAAATTTATTTAAAGGGGCGATAATTCGCTCAATGGAAAATTATGAAAAGAATTTTTCGAATAAATATTGTCACCAAATCATCGTAAATTCTCCCAACCTAATAGCTAAATTCAAAGAAGGGAAAGTTACCTATATTCCGTATTCCTCACCTTTACAAGATCTTTCATCAGAGTCATATTCAGATGAAAAGGAAACAGTTTTTCTATACTTAGGAAAGTTAACGGAAGGAAAAGGTGCACGAATTTACAAAGAGTTGATCGAGCAGCACAAGCATAAAATGCTCTTTTTTGGAAAGGCTTATGATGCATTTTCAATTGATTTTTCAGTCAACAATCCGATGGTTTTACCGATGGGTAATTTAACTTCCTCGCAATTGAAAACAGCATTGTTGTCGGCAATTAAGGAATACAATATAGTTGGACTAAGTATTATTTTACCTGAAAACGAAAGTTACAAGTGGCAAGAAGCAAATAAGGATATTGATTATATAGCTATGGGAATTCCTTTTATTGGTAATGATCGTCCACCAACTTTAGAGAAAATTGAAAAGGGTGTTGGTGTTCTTTATACTGACGACATTCGAGTGAACCAGCTTCTAATTAATAAAGACAACGTTTACAACAATTGTGTTTCAATTTGTCATTCTCTGGCAAAACACTATACCCTTGAAGCTTTTGAAATCGAATTATTAAAAGTTTACGCATAAAAAAAGGACCCAAATGGATCCTTCTAATACATATTTAAATTCGTATCACTCATTCACGAAAGCCTGAATATCTAAGACAACAATCTTAGGTTCAGTATTCGCTGTGACAGTAATTGTTTTCTTTTGTTCGTTTAATTGTCCTGGTTTTGGGTGAAAAACAACACTAATTTTATCTGATTTTCCTGGCAAAATTGGTTTTTCAGGTTTCTCAGCTGTTGTACATCCACAGCTAACATCTACTTTGTCAATAATCAAAGGATTCTTTCCAGTGTTTGTTACTACAAAAGTTGCTTTGTTGTCAGTGTCTACTTTGATTTTGCCAAAATCGTGAAGCATCTTATTAAAACTCATTGAAGTTGAACTTGCACTACTCTGTTCCTCTTCTTTTTGCGCATCTGCCAAAGAAGCTTTTAATTCTTCTTCTGATTCACCACCAGCGGCAATTGAAGATCTTACTTCACCATCTTGAGATTGGATTTCATTTCCAGAATTTCCACATGAACTCAAAACGGATATAATACTAACGGCAATAAAAAGCTTTTTCATTTTTAATTTTATTTCAAATTTAGCCAATCTTATTTTAATTTTGCAGCGTATTCATTTTTTTCTAAGACCTGCACCGCACGTTGTAGAATTTCATTTGACTCATTGTAGATTTGGTAGAATTCATTATAACCCCAAATGTCTTGAGCAAGAACCGCCTTCATTCTTAACTTCAATAAGTTTTCACTTATTTTATATTGCTCTTCATTGAATTTTAATTCTTTGTCTTCCTTTTCTACATGTTTGAAAAACTCATCCATTAAGGCTTTATCCGTTTTGAAAGAAGCATTAAACTCAGCAAAAGTTGGATATTTTTCTAACAATTTCTCTCTGTTTTTGTCCACATACTCTAACGTGAAGCTCGTTAAGTGACCTTCTTGAATTAAATCACGGTAGTAATCAGTAATCGATGCTGTGTCAATTGGAACAAATACATCCGGCATAATTCCACCACCACCATAAACTTCTCTATTCAAAATTAAGGTGTTATATTTTAAAGAGTCAGGAAGTTTAATAGAATCTTGGTTAGAAAACTCGCCATTTAAATAACGGTCTGTAAGGTCTTTTTTATACGATTCAATATCATCGTAAGGTTTTTGAACACAACGTCCACTCGGCGTGTAATAACGAGCAATTGTCAAACGCATTTGTGAACCATCTGTCAAATCAATTGGACGTTGAACCAAACCTTTTCCATAAGAACGGCGACCTACGATTAATCCACGGTCCCAATCTTGAATAGCACCAGAAACAATTTCACTTGCAGAGGCAGAATACTCATCTGTAAGCACAACTAATTGTCCATCTTCCCAAAGACCCTTTTTACCCGCTTTTAAATCGCTTCTCGGTTGGGCTCTTCCTTCTGAGTACACTATTAATTTTTGATCTGTTAAAAATTCATCCGCAATTTGCTGAGCAGCATACAATAAACCTCCGCCGTTTCCTTGCAAGTCAAAGATGAGGTGTTTCATACCTTGATTTTTTAAGTTTTTTATTGCGGATTGAACTTCCTCGACAGTCGAACGCGAAAAGCTGTTTAGTTTTAAATAACCAATTTGCGGTTTTACCATGTAATACGCATCAACTGAATTGATTGGAATATTATCACGAATTATCACGAAATCCATCGGTTTAACGCCTTTCTTGCGTAGAATCTGGATTTTTACTTTTGTACCAAGTTCACCCATCAAGCGCTCGCGAACTTCAGCATTTTTTAAACCAACACCTGCTATCGATTGATTTTCAATTTTTGTAATCTTGTCCCCAGGAAGAATTCCAAGTTTTTCTGAGGGACCACCAGGAATTGTTGCTACGACCATTAACGTGTCTTTTAGGATTTGAAATCTAATTCCAATTCCCACAAAGCTTCCGTTTATAGATTGGTTGGCATCTGCAACCTCTTCCTTCGAAATATAAGTTGAATGTGGATCCAATTTTTCGAGTAGGGCGATGATTGCAGCATCTGTCAAGGCATCATCATCAACGTCATCAACGTACATTTTATTAACGTAAGTAAGGACCTCGTCAAATTTTTGAGTTGTACCAATTTTAGTTGGATCAGGTTGCGCAAAGCTTGTAAAGGCAAATGCAACAATTATTAGGGAAAGAAATTTATTCATAGTTCGGAGGAATTAAAATCCATACAAGTAAAGATATTTGAAATAACGCTCAATGGTAACAAAAAGTAACATGAGTTTACAAAATAAATGTTAATGAAATGAAAATTCAATACACAACGCCTTGTTGAATATAAAAGTTCGCTTGGTGAAAAGAGTAGGGCTTTTCTTTGTTATTTCGTTTTAAGAATTCTGGCATGAGAAAAATAATTGTTTTAATTTTTGTAATTACCTGTATATCCGAGTCTTGGGCGCAAATTGCCGAATTCGATAAGTTGGAAATGTATTATGCACAACAACATTACAAGACAGTTTACCGAAAAGCAAACCGACTTTTAGATCAACCAGAATACGATTATTCACTACTCCCTAAGTTTTATAAAGCACTTTCGTTGTTCCAGTTGGCTCAAAATGAACATTGGCTAATTCGAAAGCCAGCTGCTTTAGATGAGGCTACGTTATTGTTTACTGAAGTCAGAAAAGAAGACGAAGGAGGCAGAGTAATGAATGCGCATGTGTATGAAGTGGCTGCGCTAAAAAGTGAATTAAACTCTTGGGCCGAAGATTTAAAACGAACAGGCGAAAAAGAAAAATTTGACCAGATTCGTTTAATCATGGCAAAACTTTTTGACGATATACCAACGTTTGAGGCCGGAGGAGAAGTGAAGCCAAATGATATTGAACCAAGCAATGGAATTAGCTCAAAAGAGCGGGAAGAAATTGTAGCTTATGCGAAGAAATACTTAGGTGTTCCTTATGTTTGGGCTGGAAATGACCCTTCAGGATTTGATTGCAGTGGATTTACAAGTTATGTACTAAAAAAAGCGGGCAAAGAGTTGCCAAGAAGAGCAGTTGATCAGTATGATGCCTCAGTGAAATTAAAGGAAAAAAATGTCGACAAGGGTGATTTAATATTCTTTGATAATGGATCTGGAATTTCACATGTAGGATTGGTTATCTCTGATAAAGGTTCTCCAGTTGTGATGATTCACGCCAGCTCATCGAAAGGAATAGTGATTACAGATATCGATAAATCTGAATACTGGCAAAAACGTCTTTATGGTTTCGGTTCGTTTTTGGATTGATGCAATGCTGTAGGTAGCAGAAATAAAATCAAATTGATGATAATTACTGTGGCAATTAAATAGGATAATACGTCCCAAATCATTCGATTATCAATTTTAAGTACCATCATCGAAACAACGAGTATAATTGATCCAAAGTTTAAAAATCGCAATTGTTGAGAGTAACGTTTGTGATAATGTTCCTGTATTTTTTGAATTGAATAAACGAGCAAGGCGAAAATAATCGCGAGCGATACACCGTAGCTTTGTTTCAAAAAAGCAGGTTGGTTATAATCAATAACAAAAATGAGAAGGTTTGCAATTGCCAAACAAAACCAAATAATCGCACTCGTGCCTTTGTCTTTGGAAATAAGTAATGCAAAGAAGGTAATTCCACTCAATAAAGAACCGATGAGTATTAGTAAGTGAGTCAGGATGGATGAATTAAGCACAAATTGATAAAGACTGTATCCAAAAGCACCAATGCTTACCATCAAAAGGATTATCAATACAATTCGCAGGAACTTCATCTCACTAACTAAATTAATCTATTTACAGAATGTGATAAAAGTAATGAATTGAATTTAAGCGTGCAACCTTCTATTTCGTTCCACTGCACAAACTATATTCCACAAGGCACGAGCACCAACGTTTGCATCCCAATCATCATCATTTCCTGGTGCAACTTCATTTAAGTCAAATCCAACAATTTTTTTACCGGAATTGACCAATTGGAACAGTAAATAATTGACTTCTTCTAAGCCAAATCCTCCTACCACCGGTGTTCCAGTGTTTGGACAAAGCTCTGGACGTAAACCATCAATGTCAAATGAAATATAAACGTTTTGAGGTAAGTCGGCTATGATTTCATTTACTTGACTTTGCCACGTTTTCCCGGCAAATTGACCATCCTTTAAATCCCAGTCAAAAAATGTTTTGATACGCTCGTTGCTATTTTCAATCAATTGAATTTCAGATTCTGCAATGTCACGAATACCAACTTGAACCAATCGGATCAAGTTTTTGCAATTCTTTAATGCATTGAACATGATACTTGCGTGAGATTGTTCAAATCCTTCGTAAGCATCTCTTAAATCAGCATGTGCATCAATTTGAAGGATGCCGAATGAATGTCCTTGCGCGTCAATTGCCTCAATTAATCCAAGAGGAGTAGAGTGTTCTCCTCCCAATACACCAACAATTTTTCCTGAATTCATCATCGCTGTTGCGCGTTCCTTCAAGTTTTCTTTCAGTGCATTTTGCGTTTCATTCACTTCTGCAATTAGCGATTCATATTCCTCATTCCCTTCTAACTTTCCGCCTTCTTCTAAAAAAGAGATATAATCGATTGTTTTAATGCACAAATCGGCATTGATCTTTTTCCACTCTTTAGAAATAGAGGTCATAAACACTTGCGTATCATATGCTTTCTGAAGTTTAGGATGATAGAAATCTAACTGAGTTGATGCCTCTAAAATGGCTTCGGGTCCGTCACTTGTTCCTTTTCCATAAGATGCAGTGGCGTCCCAAGGAATTGGAATAATAACAATATCAGCATTTTCTTCTGTTACAGGAAAACCGAAAATATTACCGTTGGCAATACCAACACCGTTTGGATCGAACGTCATGACTAAATTTTGAGGTTAAAAAAAATTCGAAAATTTGAAAAATCACTCTAATCTTTCAAATCCTCGAATCTTTGAATAGTATTGAATTATTATTTCTTAAGCAGTTGTTTCACGAAATTTGGAGTAGCGAAACTTCCTTTGTGCACATCTGAATTATAGTAACGTAAACCTTTTGCATCAACGAAAGCATCAATTGAAGATTCGTTAGAGATGTTTTTAGGATGAGCGCCACCTTTCAATCCATATTGGAAACTCCACATACCTGTTGGATAAGTTGGAACGAAGAACAAAGAAACTGGTGCATTATCAATACCAAAAATTCCTTGTAATGTATGGTTTAATTCAGCAAATGCCTTTTGATTGAATTTAGGAGATTCTCCCTGTGCAACTAGCATACCACCTGGCTTCAATGCGTTGTAACAGTTTGTGTAGAATTCAACTGAGAATAATCCTTCAGCTGGACCAACTGGATCTGAACCATCAACAATGATAATGTCATAGCTTTCTGAACCAGCATCTTTTAAGAAAGTAATTCCATCGTCTACTAATAAGTTCAATTTTGGATGATCAAAAGAAGCTGCAATTTGCGGTAAATGTTCTTTACAAGCCTTGATTACTTCGCCATCGATTTCAACCATGGTTACTTTTTCAACACCTTCGTGACGAAGAATTTCACGCACTGTACCACCGTCACCGCCACCAATAACTAGTACATTCTTGGCATTTCCGTGTGTGAACATGGCAGGATGCGAAATCATTTCATGATAATGGAATTCATCCTCGATAGTTGTCATAACCATATCATCAAGCGCCAACATCTTACCATATTTATAAGATTCAATGATACGCACGCGTTGAAAAGGTGATTGAACATCAAAGAAAACTTCACCTGTGAAACGCAATGAAAGGGCTTGATCTTCATCTTTATCTGTGAACCAAACGTTACGGGTAAAGAATTCAGGGTTTCTCCATTCACTTGCTTTTTGACGCATCGTTGACATGTCAAAATCATTTCTAGTCAACAAGTTAACAGACCCTCTTTTCATTTCAATTGCAGAATATGACTGCGATTTGAAACACTCCTTTAAATGATCGAAAGAAATCCAAGCATCCATTTCACCACATGTAAATAAATCTACTGCAGCGTATCCGTACTCAGGCCATGTGTGTATGGCAAGATGACTTTCCTGAATTACGACTACACCAGAAACACCAAAAGGTGAAAAATGGTGAAATGTTGAATTGATAACAGTTGCTCCCGCTTTTTGCGCTGCTGCAACCATGTCACGTTCAATACTTGCCACATCATTCATAATGTGTGGATCGCAATTCATGAACTCTACAAGAATGTGATTCCCTAATGCTTTACTCATTTCGTTGTTTACTATTTTAATTTTAAGGGGCAAAGGTAATAGTTTAGAAGTAAAAAGAACGTAACATATGTGACTTAAATATTAAAACTTAGTAATTCAAATCTTAAAGGATTTCTAATCCCAATGTTCGTATTCACCTTTTGAATTGATGTATCCGTTGTCATCTATTTCATAGTTTCCATTATCGTCCATTTCCGAACCTGGATAGATTACTTTATTGTTCCATTTTACTGATTTTCCAGCAGGGAACTCAACAATAATGTAAACATCCTGATCGCGTAATTTATCCGATTTTGGAAAACTGTAATGTGAATCTAATGTTAATACTGAATCAGTAATTCCTGCATTGTGTTTGATGTTTTGCGCTTTATTTACTGCTTTTCTGTGCGATTGACAATGAGCACTTAAATTTTGATAAACATGGTACATTGAATCTTTCGATTGACGGTATTCTATGTGGATACCAGACTCTACAATGCGATCATTTTCAATACTCATCATTCCCCAGCGTCCTTTACTTTTTACTTCGTAAGTGGATGCGGTGCTAATCTTAGGACTATTTGTTTCAATAATTAGTTGTTCAGCGTAAACAGATCCGATTTCTTGTTCAATTTCAGCCTCAATTGCCATTTCTTTACCCGTTTTTAAACCAATGAAAAGACAAACAATGAATCCAAAAAGTCCAG